>JAFAZL010000080.1 GCA_019239815.1 Acidobacteriota bacterium | reverse complement strand
CCGTCATCAGACTGCAGGAGCCCTCGATCGCGCGCAATCAAATTTAATTCCTACCAGAACGTGTTTTGCGAGCGACAAAAATGCTACCACATAGCTGCAGGAGCTTATATAAGTGTCTTGTCTCGAATATACAATTTCAATGGACCCGAGGCGTCCAAAGAAATTTGTCCATGGCGCCGCACAAGTTGCTGTCGCACTCGATCAAAATTGTCGATGTCTGTTCACCAAATTGCAAAAGGTGCGCGTTGGAGAGGGGCAACGCAGTCAACCTTTGCCTAACTCAGTTTCCTTCATATGGCTTCGACTTAGCCCATCGAATCCGTTTATGCTAGATTTGCCGTCGACCAAGTTGAGTTAAGTGGTTGCAGAACCGATGTCGCGCGTCGCCCAATCGTTAGCTAGCGAAACAACTCGTAAGCGAGGTAGTCACAACCCATCATGGAAATAAAGGTTGAGTCCCGATTTTTTCGAGACGTCGCAGTACTGGTTCCGGATATTTTTCAAGATAGCCGGGGATTTTTCATGGAAGCATATCGCGAGGACGCATTCAAAGCGCTGGGTTTGCCGCATCATTTTGTTCAAGACAATCACTCGCGCTCTGCGCGTGGAATAGTTCGCGGCCTGCATTTTCAGTGGGATCCTCCGATGGGTAAATTGATGCGAGTTACGCTGGGAAGCGCTTTCCTGGTTGCCGTGGACATTCGCAAAGGTTCGCCGACAATTGGGAAATGGATCGGAATCGAGGCTTCCGCGGACAACAGGCGGCAGGTGTGGGCGCCAGCGGGTTTCGCAAGAGGTTTTTGCGTTCTGTCGGAGTTTGCCGAGATTCAGTACAAGACGACCGGCCTTTACAACAGCAAAGCCGAATCCGGGGTCCTATGGAATGATGCTGCGGTTGGAATAGCATGGCCGCTTCCTTCCAACGAGATCCAGTTGTCCGAAAAAGACAAGAAAGCCCAAACTTTGGCTCAGTGGTTGGCATCACCGGATTCGGGAAATTTCATTTATTGATTGATGCTGCTAATCTGAATGTGGAGTGAAGCGATGAAGATTCTGATTGCCGGCGGTGCTGGTTACGTGGGCAGCGTGTTGATCCCGCGATTGCTCGATCGGGGTTACAACGTCGATGTGGTGGATTTATTTTGGTTCGGCAATAATCTGCCGCCAGAAGTCGGAATCCTGCGGAAGGACATCTTCCATTTGACGGTTGCAGATCTCGAGTCTTACGAGCAGGTGATTTTTCTCGCCGGGCTTTCCAATGATCCAATGGCAGAATTTTCGCCTAGCAAAAATTTCATCTTTAATGCGGCGGCGCCGGCCTATCTAGCCTACACCGCGAAAAAGGCAAAAATTAGGCGATACATCAACGCGTCCTCGTGTTCAGTGTACGGATATACCGAAGACGAATTATTCGATGAGACCCGTCCAGTCAGCTCGAATTACCCATATGGCATTTCGAAGCTGCAAGGCGAGCAGGCAGCGATGCAACTTGCCGATGAGAACTTTTCAGTTATAGCACTGCGCAAGGGCACGATTTCGGGCTACAGTCCGCGAATGCGTTTCGATTTGATCATCAACACGATGTTCAAAAACGCCGTGCGAGAGCACTCGATCACTGTTAATAACCCATCGATTTGGAGACCTATCCTAGCCATTGAAGATGCCGCTACCGCTTATACGCGGGCGATTGAGGCGAATTACAAACTATCGGGAATCTTCAATATTGCCTCGGGCAACTACACCGTAGGAGAGGTCGCTGACCTCGTAAGAAGCGCTGTTGAGGAGTGCCTGGCAATTAAAGTGAATCTCCACATCAAACATATCCAGGATTTTCGTAATTACAAAGTCAGCACGGAGAAAGCCGGCAACGTTTTGAGCTTTCACTCGACCGGTGACGTCAAATCAATCGTTGATACCCTCGTGGATAACATGAATCGGTTCAAGGATTGGGACAATCCGATCTACTCCAATATCCAGTCGCTGAAAAAGCTTGAAGCCGCCATCGAGGTTCACTCGCTTACTGGTGCGCTTGATCAATGAGAGTTGCCGTGATCGGTGCGGACGGCCAACTTGGCGTCGATGTTGTAAGTCAATTCACCCGCGAGGGGGACGAGGTCATTCCACTAACTCACACGGAAGTGGAAATATACGAGATTGACTCGGTCTCGACTCGCCTCAAAGAAATACGTCCTGACACGGTTGTAAACACAGCAGCAATGCATCACGTCGAGAAATGTGAGCACGAGCCGGAGAAGGCCTTTGCAGTGAATGGGTTGGGAGCTCGAAATCTGGCCTTGGTTTCGTGTGAAATTGGCGCGGCCCTGTTTCACGTCAGCACGGACTATGTTTTCGACGGAGCCAAGCGGAGACCCTACGAAGAAACAGACGCCCCCCGACCGCTGAACGTGTACGGCAATACGAAATTATCCGGCGAACACTTTGTTCGCGGTACATGTAAGAAACACTTTGTCCTGCGCACGTCCGCCATCTACGGGAAGAACCCGTGCCGTGCCAAAGGTGGACTGAATTTTGTCGAATTAATGCTCAAGCTGGCGAGAGAACGCGGAAAAGCGCGAGTGGTTGACAGTGAGTTTATAACGCCAACCCGAACAACCGAAATAGCCCACCAGATTGTAGCGCTCAGCCGCTCGGACTCGTACGGTCTTTATCACGCAACGGCGGAAGGGGCATGTTCCTGGCACGAATTTGCGTCAGAGATTTTTCGCCTTACGAATACGAAGGTAATCCTTGAAGTAGCCGGGCCAAACGATTTTCCGATGAAAGTGCCGCGGCCTATGTATTCTGTGCTTGAAAATCACGCGCTGAAGAGCCGTGGTTTGAACGTCTTCAAGCCGTGGCAAGTGGGTCTTCGCGAATACCTTGCCTTGACTTAAGCAATCGGGAGTTTGAGGTATGGTTTTGCGGAACGCATCGAACTGAATACGGTTCGCATTTGCGTTATGTTCCTTCAATCTCGATCGAATATTCATCTGCGGCCGGGAGGCCGTCGCTAGTGGTCATGTAAACGTGCGGCTTAATCGCGGCGGAGACCACAATATGCTTGCGATAATACGGAGGCAGGTCGGTGCCGCCACCTCCCAAAGAGAGAGGAACGGGGACTGCGGACGATGATCACAGTCACGAGCCGTGCGAATTAACCGAAACCTTCGTAAGTCGCGAATAGCGAGTGTAGAACAAAACAACCATGCCAGAGATGATGAGCAGAAGTAAATTTAAATCACTTTGTTGCTAGAGCCTGTATGGTTTTGCCGCCCGTCAGTATTCCTCGATGCGCCCCCACGAATTTCTGCTCCGCACAGACACTAGATTTTGCGCAATACCGCGGTGCCAGACTTATCCGGGATAGGAATTGCCTTTTCGGGTTTGTCGGCCAGGAATTCATCGACTGCTTTTTCAACCCCCTTCCAGTGCGCGTTTGCATAGTCATGCAAGATCAAAAATCCCCCGCCAACGAGGCGCGGATAGAAGTACCGTAGCGCCGCCTGGCAAGGAGCGTAAAGGTCGCAGTCCAAGTGCACCAGGCAAAAGGATAGGTCGTCTTTCATCTGCGCGGCCGACTCTGGAAAATAACCCTGAGTGAGTCGCACGTGGTCGGTACCGACGACCTTCTGAACGGACAATAAGGAGGTATCCCTGAAATGGAGCCCGGCCGACACATCGATCCCGCGCAAATCGTCTGGAGAGAATCCTGCAAACGTGTCGAGAAGATAAGCAGTGCTTCCTAGTCTCCGAGCCAGGTCCGCAAGAACAAAGGCCGTATTGCCTTTATAAACGCCGAGTTCGGCGATGTCTCCCTGCAAACGTTCTTTCAAGATCTGGTCGCAGATCAAATTCAGAAAGTAGAATCGCGCGAGATCCCCTCGATTATTGATTCGATTGCCCTTAAAAAATCTTCGGCTACTGTGATGACGAAACATTCCTCCGTTTTGAAGATATTGTTGATAGTTGTCGGAGTAGCGGTCGGGCAAATAACCTACGTAGGTTCCAGGCCAGACTTTCGAGATGCCCAATCGGAACGGCATCGGCCGAAGACGCGAATAGATGGCGTTTCTCAAGCGGTCGGGGCCGCCGAACAAGCGGCGCAAACGCATGAAAAATGAGTTCTGGCCTTGCGTGGTTGACGCGTTTTTCATTCTACGATGCTCCGCGGGTCTAGAGAAACCAGATTCAGCTAGGCAATCGTCGGGGGGCCGTTCCGAATGTCTCGCGGCGTCGACAGTACCTACGCGCAATCTCATAATCTTATATTCTAAGACAGCTTTGCGAGGTTGCACATTCGGACCCTGCCATGCTGCGCACCGCCACAAATAAATAAATATACAGGTACGAAGAAAAACGCTCTTCTATGATCGCGGCAGTGTCTTTGTGGGACTTTTGGCGTATGGCACGTTCCTGTTGTTGCCAGCGAACGCGTTTCGCGGATGCCTTCGCCAGCTCAGGTTCCGGAGCACTTGATCAGAGTGAAGGTTGTGGTGGTACCAGCCTTTGCAGGCTGGCACCGCCAGGAATTCTTGTGCTTATTTCTTTGGCGAGCGGGCAGTCCCCATTCTTCTTTATTCAAAGGCATAACACAGATTTGTTATTAACTCGGCTATTTAGTCTCGCCATTTCTTTCATCTAGACGCATGTCCAGTGAATCAATACAATGCCGCTGCCCTCATCCAGGAGCTGTGGGCGGTAACAGCATTTAAGTCAAGTTGCCGA
>JAFAZL010000056.1 GCA_019239815.1 Acidobacteriota bacterium | reverse complement strand
CGAGCAAGAACAACAACTCGCGCGCAGCTACGGAGCCGTGCGCCTCGTTGATAAGTTCTGGCTCTCCGAACAACTCGTAGCATCAATCCTGGGCTGCGCCTTCACCAAGCGCCCCCTCTCCCCGGCGCGCCATCACCACCAACAACTAGGCCGCTTCGCTTCCTGACCCGTCGTTACTTCTGTGGGCCTTGACATCGGAGTTTATTTGTGGTAATCTAACTAGGTAGGTATCTACGTCCGGCTGTTTGCAATGCAGGCAATAAAAAGCGAAGTAAAAGCGAACATTGAAAATTCGTAACTACCTCATTGCACTAGACTTGCGCACTCTTTGCACAGCCCTCCGGCCAAACTACTGATTCAAAGACACTTCCGCACTCTTCGGAAAACACCCGGGGTACACCCTCTTCTTCCCAAATTGGAATTGGGTAGGACCCAAAGCTATGGCAATTAGTAGTGCGGCGCGGTCGTCGCCACATTTACCTGCGGCCCCGGTGAAGGAACGGCTTCAGCCGTGCCATTTCAGCACAGCAGCGTGGAGCCGCTTTAGCCGCTGAGAGACATCCTGTGAACCAGTATGAGGACGAACGACCTAATTAATCTTCCGCGTAACCGGAATCCGCGCCAACCGAAGCACGTGCGACACCTCGGTCTCCTTGAGACGCGAAGCGTCATACTCAAACGTCAAATGCTTCCGCTCGTCGCTCACGCGAAATTTCCGAAGCCCATAAGTATTCGCGAATCCGCCCAGATCGTGTAGCTGCTCGTTGCTCAGCGGTGATTGCAGTTCGTAAGTGATTTCGACCAGTGTCATAGCCCGGCATTATACCAGCGACTTCAACTCCGGAGCCGCCTGTTGATTCGCCATATGCCGGTCCATCGAACCCGTCGCCGGCGCCGTCCTGTAGCCGCGATCGCTTCCCAGATCGCGGGGTTTAGACTCAGCCCCTTCGAGCCTACCAATTACCGCCTGCCTTTTCCCTGCCTTTTCCCTCCCTTTTCTTCGTGCAACGTACCTTGGCTCCTTCGTTTGACATCCAATAGCCCCGTAGGGTATATATAGGCCCAGGGGGTATCGATGCCGTCCAAGGCTTCCGCAAACTCCGCTACTCAGCACATCGCCTCCGCCGACTGCGCCTGCGCCATCGCAACCGAAGGTCGCAAAGCCATCGGCGTCGATCCGCAACTGAAAGACGCTAATCTCAAGCGCCTCCGCCGTATCGAAGGCCAGGTGCGCGGCCTCCAAAAAATGGTCGAAGAAGACCGCTACTGCGCCGACATCATCACGCAAGTCGCCAGCGTCCAGGAAGCCCTCCGCGGCGTCGCCCGCAACCTGATGCGCAACCATCTCCATCACTGCGCTGCCAAAGCGCTCCGAAGCGGAAAGAAAGCCGAATCCGAAGCCATGTTCGACGAACTGCTCGAAACCATCTACGCGCACCTCCGCTGAAAAAGCGCGAAGCGAAACGCGACCTCAATTAGCGACACAAGAAAATGAAAAACGCACAAAGCACGACAAAAATCGCAAAAGATCCAATCTGCGGCATGACCGTCGATCCGGCTAAGGCCGCCGCAACAATCGAACACGAAGGCCGGTCGTACTATTTCTGCTCCAAAAGCTGCGCCGCAAAATTCCAGCAGAATCCGACAAAATTCCTCGCCACCTCTGCCACCGCAACAAAAGCACCGCAACGCCAGGACAAAACTGCTGGCGCGACGAACTCGTGCTGCTCGCATTCCGCTGCGACGACTCCGGATATTTCGCGCGCCGCCGCGCCGGAGAAAGCTGCCGTGCGCTACACGTGCCCGATGCATCCGCAAATCGTGCAGATCGGTCCGGGCTCATGTCCGATTTGCGGCATGGCGCTCGAGCCGATGGATCCGCTCGCCGAAGTCGAAGCCGATCCCGAATACAACTCGATGCGCAAACGGTTTTTTATCGCGCTCGTCCTCTCCGTTCCCCTGCTAGTGCTCTCGATGGGCGGTGAATCGCTCTTGCGCGGCCTGCCCGTTGCCGCGATGCAATGGATCGAACTTCTGCTAGCAACTCCAGTCGTGCTGTGGTGCGGCTGGCCTTTCTTCCAGCGATTCTGGGCATCGCTCGTAAATCGCAGTCCGAACATGTTCACACTGATCGGACTCGGCACCGGCGCCGCGTATTTCTACAGCGTCGTCGCCGTCGCATTCTCACAAATTTTCCCTCCATCGCTGCGAGATGCGCATGGTGCAATTCCTGTTTATTTCGAAGCCGCTGCCGTCATCACAACGCTTGTGCTGCTCGGCCAGGTGCTCGAGTTGCGCGCGCGCCAACAGACTTCAGGCGCGATTCGCGCCCTGCTCGATCTCGCGCCGCAACAAGCGCATCGCATCAATCCGACTGGCACCGGAGCAAACGGCACCGAACAAGATGTAACCCTGGACCAACTCGTGGCAGGCGACGTGTTGCGCGTTCGCCCCGGCGAGCGCGTTCCCGTTGACGGCGTGATCCGCGAAGGCGCAAGCGCAGTGGACGAGTCGATGGTGACCGGCGAGCCGATGCCCGTCGATAAATCCGCGGGCGACAGAGTCACAGGCGGCACTCTGAACACCAGCGGCAGTTTCATCATGACCGCCGAACGCGTCGGCAACGAAACAACTCTCGCCCAAATCGTAAAACTCGTCAGCGAAGCGCAGCGCAGCCGCGCCCCAATGCAGCGCCTCGCCGACAAAGTGTCTTCGTACTTCGTTCCGGCAGTCGTCGCCGTTGCCGTGATCGCATTCGCCGTTTGGTTCTTCATCGGACCGCAACCTCGTTTCGCGCACGCAATGGTTGCCGCGGTCGCGGTGCTCATCATCGCGTGCCCGTGCGCACTCGGATTGGCGACGCCCATGTCCGTGATGGTCGCCGTCGGCCGTGGCGCCCACGCCGGCGTGCTTGTGCGCAACGCTGAAGCCCTGGAAACGCTGGCGAAAGTCGACACCCTCGTCATCGACAAAACCGGCACTCTCACCGAAGGAAAACCAACCGTTGAGAACGTGACCGCGCTTGAACCCACCACGTTGAGCGAACCCGAGATCGTGCAGCTTGCCGCGAGTCTGGAAGCGGCGAGCGAGCATCCGCTGGCGCGGGCCATCGTTCGCGCGGCTCAAGACAAACAGTTGGCTCTCGCGCCAGTCGCGGATTTTCGCGCGACCGCAGGTGGTGGAGCGGAAGGTCGCGTTGAAAACGGAATCGTCCGCGTCGGCACGCTGAAATTTCTAGAGAGCAACGGCGTGGACATTTCACTGGCTCGATCACAAGCCACGTCGAACGAATCCAGCACAACAGCTTACGTCGCCATCGACCAGAAGTTGCTCGGAGCAATCTCGCTGAGCGATCCGATCAAGCCTTCGGCCGAAGCCGCGATTCGAGAACTGCGCACCGACGGAATTCACGTTGTCGTGGCTACAGGCGACCGGCGCGAAGTTGCGCAGCGCGTCGCGCGCGAGCTTAGCATCGACCAAATCGAAGCCGAAGTGCAGCCGCAGCAGAAAGCTGAGTTGGTGAAGCGTCTTCGCGACCAAGGCCACCTTGTCGCAATGGCCGGCGACGGAATCAACGATTCCCCCGCCCTTGCAGCCGCCGACGTCGGCATCGCGATGGGCACTGGGACCGACGTCGCGATCGAAAACGCAGGCATCACGCTGCTGCAGGGTGATCTCCGCGGAATTCTGCGGGCACGCAGGCTCAGCCGCGCGACCATCGGCAACATCAAACAGAACCTCGCCTTCGCATTCCTTTACAACACTCTGGGTATCCCAGTCGCCGCCGGCGTTTTGTATCCCTTCTTCGGCTGGCTGCTGTCACCGATGATCGCGAGCGCAGCAATGAGTCTCAGCTCGGTCTCCGTGATCGGCAACGCACTCCGGCTTCGCAAGGTGAACTTGAACGCCTGAGCCGGAAAATCCTCGCGTCAAGGCAGTCCTATTCGTCGAAGCGATCCGTTCTCACGTGTAAAATTTCTCTCCACAACCTCACTGCCATCGCCGCTGATGGGTGTACCATCGATGCGTTTCGATTCTTGGAGGCGACGTGGGCGAGACGATTTCACGGCGAACGTTTGCGAAA
>JAFAZL010000032.1 GCA_019239815.1 Acidobacteriota bacterium | reverse complement strand
CTTGCCATTGAACGGGCGCTTCCCTGTCGCCATTTCGTACAAAACGGCTCCGAACGCAAAAATATCAGAGCGTGCGTCGGCTTCCTTGCCTTCGAGCTGCTCCGGCGACATGTATTGAATCGTGCCGACAACTTGACCCGTGGAAGTGAGCGGAGAAAATGGGCTCGGACCGCTGATCGTTTCCGCGGCGGAAAGAAGTGGCGCCGTGGTTGTTCCGCTCATGCTTGCGGCGCTGGCTTTTGCCAAGCCGAAATCCATCAGCTTGGCGCCGCTCGCGGTCAGCATGACGTTGGCTGGCTTTAGATCGCGATGGACAATACCGGCGCGATGCGCGGCGTCGAGTGCCTCGCAGATTTCCATGCCGATGCGCAGAGTCTCACGAAGTGCAGAGCGCCTTTCGCGATACGTTCCGCGAGCGTTTCACCCTCGAGAAATTCCATGACGAGGAATTGCGTGTTGTCCTGATGGCCGACGTCGTAGATCGTGCAGATGCGGGCGTGATTCAGGGCTGAGATCGTCCGCGCTTCGCGCTCAAAGCGTTCACGGAGCTCAGGGCGATCAGAGAATTTTTGCGGCAAGATCTTGATAGCGACGTCGCGGCCAAGGCGCGTGTCACGCGCACGGTAGACTTCGCTCATACCACCGGCGCCGAGCGGCGCCGCGATTTCATAAGGACCGAGCTTTGAACCCGCGGCAAGGGTCATGGGCGCAGGGATTATAGCGTCAGAATTGACGATGCAATGAAATTAGGAGAAACAGTCTAGCGAGGGTTTGTCTCGAGGCTTACCTCGGCTGAGGCTCGCCGAAACTGAGTCGCGGCATTCAAAGTTCCTCCGCCTCCCGGCGACTCCCAACTGCCGCTGAGCCTCAACCCATCGGCGGAGAGAGTACCGCGAAATTGACTGGTGGCGCCAGCCGGATTGTTCGTTGTTAGAACGAGTTCGGTATCGGTGATCGACTTCACGTTGAGTTGCTCGCCGTTGCGTCGGTCGGTGGCTGCCAAAGTACGATCGAGCGATGCGCTGACAACGCCGTCGAGTGATTGGCGAACATTCAGCGTGGTCGGTGCCAAGACCAAATTAGGCTGACCGATCCATCGGCCGACGAACGGATTCAGCTTGGCGCCGGGACTCGGTTCGGGTCGCGCGAGTACAACGTCTTCATTCTCTCCAGCGTGCGACCAAGTTCCCATCCATTTCTCTTGACCCGGCGAGAACATAATGTCCAGATCGAAAGGCGGGATGTCGGTTGTGTCGGTAAAATGAATTTGAAGCCGGTGGCCATCGAAGCTATCGGCCACCGGCGCAACGGCCATCGTTACGGGGCCGGGTTCGTGGTTGGCTCTTTCGTTCACAACGAAATAGCCCCACCGCTCCTTCCGATTTTCCCGGTTGTAGACGCGAACGTCGATCTGCTGCCAATTGTGGCGGTCGTCGCCGCTCGCCCGACTGGACGTATAGATTTCCAATCCGATTCCTTCGATTCCGCCGTGAGTCTCAGTCTCCCATCGTCGG
Organism: Acidobacteriota bacterium; assembly: GCA_019239815.1. The sequence goes on along the minus strand of JAFAZL010000032.1, from coordinate 5,219 downwards.
CCGATGGCTTCTGGATGTTCCGCCGGAATCGAAGAGAGTTCTTGCGCGGAGCCAAGAAAACACCAAGTTGAGAGGAGGCAAGCAAGACGGACTAAATTCATGCACGGTGCCAAGCCCTTTTTACGACGGGCAAGTGGCGCAATCATAACTTAAATCGCTTTTGGTGGAGGGGACTACTTTGTCTTGATGAAGTTGCGAATGTAGTCAGCGACGGGGTCGGCAGCGGTGTCGAGTGCGAAGTGGCCGCCGTCGACGATGTGGACTTCGGCGTTGGGCACGTCGCGTTTGTAGGAATCGGGCTCTGACGGATCGAAAGACAGCTCGTATTTTCCCCAGACGACCAGGAGGCGAGGCTGATTCTTCTGCATCCAAGCTTGCCACTTCGGATAATTTTCGACGTTGGTGCGGTAGTCGTAGAAAAGATCGACTTGAATGTCGCCTTGCCCCGGACGGTTGAGAAAATAATATTCGTCGGTGTAGAGATCGGGATCGTGGCGCTCGACGTTCGGATCGTTGCCGACGTGGCGTGCCTTGGTGGCGGCCAGCGAAAGTAGATTCTCACGCAACGCGGTTTCGTATTTGGGGCGATCCGCCCAGAAGGCGCGCCGTGTCTCCCAGTTCTTGCCTAGTCCCGAGTTGTGGGCGACTCCGTCTTGAACGATCAGCGCTTCGACCCGCTCGGGATGCGCCAGGATCATACGAAAGCCGACCGGGGCACCGTAGTCCTGCATATATAGGTTGTACTTGGTGAGACCGAGAGCTTCGACGAAGTGATTCATCACTTCCGTGATGTGATCGAAGGTGTATGCGAATTTTTTCGGATCGGGCCAGTCGCTGTGGCCAAAGCCCGGATAGTCCGGCGCGACAAGATGATAGCGATCCGCAAGTCGCGCGAAGAGCGGCTCAAACATACGCGATGACGACGGCAAACCGTGTAGCAACAGAATCGTCGGCGCGTCTTTCGGGCCGGCCTCGCGATAAAAAATCGAGAGGCCATCGACTTGAATCGTGCGGTACGCGGTCGGATTTTCCACGGAGCGCTCCTTTTCCAGCTTATGGTCCTGCGCCTGCGCAATAGTCGACGATGGCCACAACGCGAACGCGATACAGGCAAACATCAGCAACTGCAAAACTCGAATCATGTGCGCCTCCTGAATGCCCGGCCTCGAAATAGTTTCCATACGACGGAGCACACCCATGGCGTGCTCGCAATTCCATAGACTCGACCGCTCGGGCTTTTATTCCGGTTTCAGCTGACTTTCTCAGCGAGCGACGAGTGACTGTCCACCGTCGATGTCGTAGGTAGCGCCGGTGAGAGCGGTGTTGGTCATAAGGTGCACCGCCAGTGCAGCGACGTCCGACGATTCCACAACGCGACGGATCGGATTTGTTTCGCGCAGCTGCTTCCGGCGATTCTCGAGTTCATCGCCAAGCAGTTCGGCGGACAACGGCGTGTCCACGAAGCCGGCCGCGATGAGGTTGACGCGGACGGGCGCGATCTCAAGTGCAAGATTGGCGATGAGAGACGGCAGTGCCATCGTAATCGTCGATGCGATGCCTAGGCCGATCCCGGGCCGCCGCGCGCCAGTGCCACCGAGGAAGACCAACGATCCTCCGGGCTTCATCTTTGGCGCGGCGTAACGCGCCACCTGGATGTACATGATGAGATGCTCATCGACCGCGGCGCGCACCTGGGCAAGATCCATTTCGAGCATACGACCGTAGGTGGGGCGACCGGCCGTGACCATCACGTGATCGATCGGTCCCGGCAGATCGCGAAAGAATCGCGCGAGGGTGGCGTCATCGCTCGCGTCAAAGGCCGCCGTGCTCTGCGGTTCGATCTCGGCCGCGGCGCGCTGCAGGCGCTCCGCGGTCCTGCCGGTAAGGACTAGCTTGGCGCCTTCAGCCCGCGCTTGCCGCGCGGTTTCCAGACCCATGCCGGCGCTTCCGCCGATCACAACGACAGTTTGTCCAAGAAGGTGCGGTACCCGTTGCGTTTGAGGTGCGGCTGCGGCGCTCATCAGGTTCTCCTTTTACCTGGTCTCTATTCGGGGAGTTTTTCGCCGGATTGCTCGCGAACCATATATTCGGCGTACCAGTCTGGCCAGTTTTCATCGCGTCCGCCGATTCGCTTTTCGTGCTCGCCGTGCGCCGCCTCTGCGCGCCGCATCGCGTTGGCCAGATCTTTCACCGACGAGAACGTAGTTGTCGCAGGATCAATGCGACCAGGCAATCTCGAGGTGATCTCCTGGAACAACCACCCGTTGCCGTCGGGATCGTGAAAGGAGGCGAAGGAGCGGTAGCTGCCGTGTTTCGGATCGGGACCGCTTACGCGACGCTGGCCGAATAGATAGGGTTCATCGGTCCCTGCATACGCGCTGCCCTCGGAGTGAAACACCTCGCTGACATCAATATCCCGATCCTGTAGTTCTTTGCGAGCGGCTTCGATGTCGGACACGATCAGGTACAAGCCTTTCGAGGAACCGGGCTGGGCCGCCGTCACCCTCTTGCCAAAGATGATCGAGCAACCCGAACCGGGCGGAGTGAACTGAATGACACGAAAGTCTTTGTCGTCGCTGGCGTAGTCGGCATCGAGCCGCCAGCCAAGTTTCTGGTAAAACTCCTTGGCGCGATCGATATCGGAAACGGGAATAACGACAATCTCGAACTTCATGTCCACCGGGGCGGCCTTTGGGGTGAGTACGGGTTTTGAGCTCATGGACAGATGCCTCCGTGGCAATAGATGCAGATCTTGGGTGAAGTGCTATTGGTTTTTTTTGCGTGGTTGGTCGAAGGAACTCAAAAATCCGCCAGAGGGCACGAGACCATGTTTGATCGGCCGGCCCGTGCAAGCACCAGAAAGGCGAAGGTACATATGATCAAAAGCGCCGGGCGGCAACTTTTGCCGTGGGGGCCTGACCCGTCATCTGTTTGACACACCCATAACGCCCTTTTATAGTGCCCATCGAGGAGCAAATTTTTTCTGATTCGACTTCGGTCTTCGGTGTAGGGCGCGCCAGACGCGACGGCCTCCGATGAATTGGGTGTTGGCGATCTCCCCGGCGTATCCGCCCACAGTGGCCCCCAGTGGCATCGAAGTTGCTCTGCAGCACACGGGATTCGACTGCATGACCAAAGGAAGTTTCGGCGAATTACTGAAGCGCGAGCGAGAGCTGCGCGAAGTGACCCTCAATGAAGTGACGGTCGCGACGCGCATCCCGCCGCGTTTTCTGGAAGCCTTCGAGCGCGAAGACTGGGACAAGCTGCCTGGCGGTGTTTTCAATCGAGGATTTGTCCGTGCGATCGCGCGCTACCTTGGTCTCGACGAAGAAAACCTGCTGTCGGAGTATGACCTCGCCTACGGTGAGCAACGCGGCCCGACGCCGGCGCTCGCCGAAGATCCAATTCCTGCGCCCCCAAAATGGGCCGTTGCCGCCGCGACGATTGTCATTTTGCTCCTCGTCGTCGGCGTGCTTTGGGGCTCGGTCTACGCCTGGCATCGATACAGCGCGCGACGAGCGGCAAGACGCGCCGCGTTGACTGCATCGGCGACTTCGGAGCAAATTTCGACTCCCGTCACTTCGCCCTCATCCGGCCCGAGTACCGCATTGTCGGCTGCGCAACCTCCAGGCGCGAAACCAAGCGATCCTGCAGCCAAAGCGAATCCTTCGCCGACGACCGCCGCCGTTGCTTCTGCCGAGCCAAATTCCGCGGTACCAGAACGTCTCGACCTCGCCGTTTCGACCTCCGGTCAGACGCGCGTGCGCGTTGTCGCCGACGGCCGTGTCGTTCTCGATAGCCACTTGCCCGCCGGCGAGACTCGGCGCCTATTCGCGAAAAGTCAGTTCGTCGTTTCGGCCGCTCATCCGGACGTGGTGTTGCTGGAGATGAACGGGCAGGCAATGCCGCCCCTCACCTCCGCCGGAGCGTCCGGTACAATGGTGCTCAGCCAGAAGGATCTAAGGCAGGCACCCAGTGGAAACGCTCAGCGTTGAAGTCGTCGAAGAACTTCGTAGTGGCCGCGCAACCCGCGAAAACAAGCTTGCCGTCTGCACTGGCAACGCCCAGCTCAGCTCTGTAGACCGTGCCGAAGTCCTCGCGGTACTGGCCGCGGATTCAGATCCCGCGGTCGCGCAACACGCCGAAGAAGCCGCGCTCACTCAACCCATCGAATCGTTCGTCGAAGCCATAAGGCGACCGACCGCGACGCCCGCGCTTTTTGCATACGCTTCGCGCAAGCTCGCCGATAAGCCCGGCATCGCGGACGCGATGATCGCCAACAAAAATTGCTCCGCCGCCAATCTCGTCGCCGTCGCGCCCACGCTATCAGTCTCAACCCTGAAGATACTGCTCGATGATCTCGACCGCCTCACCGACTCAAGTGAGCTCGCGGCGGCTCTGCTCAAGAACCCGTCGCTGACCGTGGTGCAAAAAAGTTTGCTGCGCGAAGTTATGAACGAAGCGACACTCGGCGAAGCAGCTTTGGCCGAAGCCGCCGCGGATGCCGAGCCGGATACCTCGAAGCGTCAAACGCTGATACAAAAGCTCGCCAAGATGACCGTCTCGCAGCGGGTCCAGTTCGCGATCAAAGGAGGATCAGAAGCACGCCGTACGCTGATTAAAGATACAAACAAAGTCGTACAGCGCGCCGTCCTACAATCGCCGCGTCTTACTGATCAGGAAGTCGAAGCGTTCGCATCGATGTCGTCTCTGACCGACGAAATCCTGCGCCTGATCGCCAACAATCGGAATTTCCGCAAGAACTACGTAGTCGTCCGAAACCTCCTGAACAACGCAAAGACGCCGCTCGACGTAACCCTAGGTATGCTCCCGCTTCTCAATCCGGCGGACCTCAAGAAGTTGACCACCAACAAGAATATTCCTGAAACTCTGCGCACCACCGCTTACAAGCTGCAAAAACAGCGCGCCGAAACGAAAAAGGGCTAGCCGTTAACGGCCAGCCCTCATAAAAATCCTTCCAATGACTATTAGCTAGCGCTTGCCCGTGTTTCCGGCCCCGTTTTTTGTCGCGCCTGGATTCGCCGGCGAAACGTTCTGCCGCATCTCTTTCGCTTCTTTCAGGTGATCCTGCAACGTCGGCAAAGTTTGCGTTGCGAAGTCTTTCACCGCCGGGTTGTGCCCGCTGTTCGCCTCTTTGCTGAATTCCGCCACGTCTTCTTCATGATCGCGAACCATGTCGCGCGCATAGGCGCGGTCAA
>JAFAZL010000956.1 GCA_019239815.1 Acidobacteriota bacterium | reverse complement strand
CGAGGGGGTTGCGTCTGGGCTGGAATTCATACGCTGAAATAAATCACTTTCCATGGTTCGAATCAAATTGCGCGTTTCCGCGTGAGATTTGTGCAGAGAACTGCACATTTAGTTTGATGCAAAGAGAATCGTTGAGGCAAGAGCGGGTATGGCAGCTAGGCGTCTCTACATCCTCTATTTTCAATGGTTTACGGGGTACCAAATCGTTTGGAGTGAAGATACTCAGTCGTGGGGAGATGCAGAAATTGGGAAGTGCCGTCTAATTTGAGGTGCACCGATGCAGGAACGTCGAATCGTGACGCCGGCCGGTCAAATCGAGAGTGAAGGTTGCACTGAGTCGATTCGTCGAGGATCGATTCGGCGATGGACGGAATGATCGTCGAGGATCAACCGGAAATCGAAGAGTGCGACGCGAAAAAATCCGCAGAGAGGCAACACGACGCCCGGGAAATCGCGTCGGAGACGAAGCAACAGATCACACATCGAGAGAGAGGGAAGCAGAAATGAGTGGACAGCAAATTTCGCGCAAGTGGCTGGCGGGAGCCCTCGGGCTAGCGCTGGCATTTGGTGTCGGCGGCTACGCAGTCGCGCGCGCCAAGGATGGAGTCAGCACGACGCATGTGCGTGCGTCGTTGAAGCTGGCCGATCCGAGTGAAGGGCCGAGCAAGACGGGATTCGCACCGATCGTGAAGGAAGTGCTTCCGAACGTGGTGAACATTTCGTCTTCGAAGGTCGTGAAGACGAGGAATCAAATGCAGATGCCGGAAGGGATGGAGCAGGATCCGTTCTTCCAGCAATTTTTTGGGCAGCAGTTTGGCGGACGTGGGCGCGGCGGTAACGGACCGGATATGCCGCAGAAGCAGCGCGAGCAGAGCCTCGGTTCGGGCGTGATCGTGAGCCCGGAAGGCTATATTTTGACGAACAACCACGTCGTGGACGGCGCGACCGATGTGAAAGTGACGTTGTCGGACAAGCGCGAATTGAAAGCGGAAGTTGTCGGTACCGATCCGAAGACGGACATCGCGGTGTTGAAACTGACCGGCGACAAATTTAATGCGATTACGCTGGGCGATTCGACGAAGGTGCAAGTCGGCGACTATGCGCTGGCGATCGGCGATCCGTTTGGCGTCGGCCAGACGGTGACGATGGGCATCGTGAGCGCGAAGGGCCGCGGCGGGCTCGGGATCGAAGACTACGAGGACTTCATCCAGACCGATGCGCCGATCAATCCGGGAAATTCGGGCGGAGCGCTGGTGAATGATCGCGGCGAACTCGTGGGAATCAACACGGCGATTTTGTCGCATGGTTCCGGCGGGAACGAAGGAATCGGCTTTGCGATTCCGATCAATCTGGCGCGGAACGTGATGGGCCAGATCATCGATCACGGCAAAGTGACGCGCGCCTATATCGGCGTGGTGATTCAGCCGATTACGCCGGCGATGTCGAAAGCGCTCAACCTGGATAAGTTGCAGGGCGCGCTTGTCGGCGACGTCAGCGCGAAGGGCCCGGCGAAAGAAGCGGGCGTGCAGCGCGGCGACGTGATTCTGGCAATCAACGGGAACACCGTGAACGACAGCAACGAACTGCGGAACACGATCTCGATGATGACGCCGGGGCAGACCGTGAAACTGACGATCAACCGCGGCGGCAGCCCGAAGGACATCGATGTGAAACTCGGTGAACTCCCGCTGTCGAAGGAAGAAGCGGCGAATGATTCGGATAACAGCAGCTCGAAGGAATCGATGAAGGGCATCACCGTCGAGACGCTGGATTCGGACACGGCGCAGCAACTGCAACTGCCGGAGTCGACCAAAGGCGCGGTGGTGACGGGCGTCGATCCGTCGAGCGCGGCGGCTGATTCGGGACTGCGCAAGGGTGACGTGATTCAGGAAGTGAATCATCAGCCGGTGAAGAATGCCGCGGAGTTTGAGGCGGCGATGTCGAAGGCGCAGAACAGCGGTGCGCTGTTGCTGGTGAATCGCGGCGGGACGACGTTGTTCGTCGCGCTGTAACGAGCTGCGAGGCTCATAACAAGGAGTTAGGCTGAGCTCGGCCTAATGTAGTCCACTCAATCGGCCGTGCCCGGACGGGGCGCGGCCGGTTTTGTTTTTGGGGGTGACTTGTGCCGGCAACGGCGATTGGCAAAACCGGTGGCTGAGATTGAGGACAGAAAACCGCCGCTTCGGGACCGGGCTGGGCGTTTGGGGCGCAGCATGCTGCGCCCTACACAAGCACGTTGGGGGCGTTCAGGCGATGTCGAGGATGTGATTGAGCGAGCTGACGAAATACTTCCAGATGAGGTAGTAGGCGATGAATGCGACTGGGGCGGCGATGGGGAGGATGTGCGAAGCGAAGCCGGGAATGTTGAAGTCGAGGAGCGAGGTCATCACGATGCCGAGAGGGCCGATGAGGAGCGGAAGGATGGCGCCGTGCACACCGATAGAGAGGTGAGTGCGCGCGTGGGATGCGATGAAGAGCATGTTCCAGAGGCCCCAGAGATTGGGTACGACGGCCATCGGGAAGACGATGACGCGCTCGATGGGGACGGGAACGTTGTACACGTAGCGCGCGATACAGAACGCGGTGGCACCGATGAGTAAGAAGAGCGTGGGTACCACGATTCCGGCCATGTATGCGCGGAGATAAGTGTGTCGAGTCATGATCGCCTCCGATTTTAGAAGTGATAGAGAAGAGCGGGGATGATTCCCGGGAAGAAGACAAGGGCGGCTGTGGCTAGAGCGGCGAGAGCCCAGTCGAACCAGTGGATGCGGATGGGGATGGGGGCGTGTGCGCGATCGGCACGATGCTGCGAATCGATACGCGCGCGGAGCCGAGGCCACAAGTCGGCGCGGGGTTCGAGCTTGCTTGATGGGATTGGGGGAATCGCTCGGCGTAGGAAATGCTTGAGTTCGGCGAGATCGTGATTTTGCGTGTCTTTGCCGTTTTGATTTTCGGGATTCACGATTGAGCTCCGATTTCCACGGACAATGTCCGGAGTTGTTTGCGCAGCAGACGTGTGGCGCGGAAGACGCGGACTTTTACGAGCGCGACGGAGATGCCGGCAGCAGTGGCGATTTCTTCGTATGGAACGTCCTCGATCAAGGCCAAGGTGGCGACGAGGCGATATTTCGGTGCCAGGTTCGCGAACGCGGTGCGGACGCGCTCATTCATTTCGCGAGAGACGGCGGGATCGGGAGTGGCTGGCGCCAGGAGGTCGCCTGGAAGCTCGACTTCGCGACGGGCTTTGCGGAGATGGTCGAGCGCGACGTTGGTTGCAATGCGGTGGCTCCAGGCAGAGAAGTTGCCTTCAGGCCGGAAAAGCGCGCGCGAGCGATAGATGCGCCAGAAAGTTTCCACGGTTAAGTCCTCGGCGGTGGCGGAGTTGCGGACGATGCGCATGATCCGTGCGTAGACTTGGCGTTGATTGTCGCGGAAAAGCTGCTCGAAGGCTTCGAGGTCGCCCGCGACGAATCGTTGCTGCAGGTCCATCGGCCACTCTCTATTGGTAGTACTCAGGTGGGTGGAGCGAGGTTACAACGAATCGAGGTGACCGGTGACTTGTGACTGGTTGGAGGCCGTTGCGACGCCGTCGGGGGCGTCAACGCTCGTCCGCCGGCTGAAAAGAAGCCCGGAGGAAGAGGACTAATTTGCGTGGAGGCATATCGATGCGAGGTAAGATTGCGCGAACGGAGAGGGTCGCACCATGCCTATGGACAAAGACGATATTCAACTTCTCTTCGAATATGATCGGTGGGCGAACCACAGCGTTCTGGAAGCGGCTGCCACTCTCAGCGTCGAGCAATTCACGCGTGATCTGGGCGGCAGCTTTCGATCGGTGCGGGACACGCTGGTGCACATTGTTGCCGGCGAGTGGGGTTGGCTGACGATCTGGAAGGAACTGGCTCTCACTTCTGCGTTCGTGACGGATTTGTGGACGCGAATCGGCATTACGTTCGATCCGAATGCGTATCCAGACATTGCTGCGGTGCAAGCGAAGTGGGGTGAAGTCGAGAGAGAACAAATTGAGTTTGTGAACGGCGTAACGGACGAATCGTTAGGTAGAATGCTGCCGATCCGCACGACGCAAATCAGTCTGGCGCATTTGATGCAGCACATGGCGAATCACTCGACTTATCACCGCGGACAGATTTCGCTGATGATGAGGCAACTTGGTGCAGAGCCGGTTGCGACGGACTTCGCGCGGTTTTTGCTGGTGGCGCGCGCAGCGGTGACCGAGGCTCGTTAAGCCGCAGTTTGACGTTAAGTCGAGCCCACCTACCGTCGAGAGTGAAACACAGATATGTAACTCGATTCGTCGGCATTGAGCACTAACCACGATTCGGACGCGACGATAGGCGTGCACGGGCCGAAGGTGCAGACACGAATTTTGCGCTTGCGGGCTTGAGCTTGTAGCCGATCCAATACATCGCCAAGGATCGCGCCACGAAACGGCGTGTAGAGATAGAAGACTGTTCCCGCGGCGAGGTCCGCATTTCGCACGTCCTGGTCGATGAACCTGCAGTTTGTGATTTTCAGCTCGAGCGCACTCTGCCGCGCACATCGCACGTAGGAAGGTTCTAATTCAATCCCAATGACACGGGCTTTTGTACACACGGCGACGAGCAGTGCCACGTAACCCAAACCGGAACCGAGATCGACGAACACATCGCGGGTGGTGAGTTTCATACGACGGGTGAGATCGAAAACGCATCGCGCCGGCGTCGGTTGATACGCCACCATGTCCGACAACAGAGCTATGGTTGGAGTGGCAGGCTCCGTAAAAGAGAAGACTCCGGCGACGAACTCGTCCAGATAGTCGTAGCGTTCGCCGCGATCAAAATCATCTGCACCGGCTCCGAGCGCAGTTTCACCCTTCGATCCTAGCTGTGCTGCCCAGATCAACAAGGCACCGTGCCCCCTTCGGTTGCGGATTGCATTGCGAACCGTCTCGTAGAATCGAGAATTCGCCGCGCCGAGCTTGGTTAGCAGAATCCGCGCCCGATTTTGAAGCTCGGCGTCTTCCCGGCTGAGACCCCCTTTGGGCGATGGCGAATCCAAACGGAATCCATCGAGCCGGTCCAACGCCTCGAGGCGTTCTCGAATAAGCTTAGGATCGTCTAGCGAACGATCCCTCTCCAGTTCGTCCACGAACCGGCGCAACTGCTCCGCACCGTTCAAGCTTCGAATTCCTTTCGCCGACCACGATTCCCAACCCAGCATCCTAGTGCAAACGCGCCGTTTACGCCCACGTCGTCCGAGCTGTCCCGCCAACTCGTTGGCAACCTAGCTACGCCTGTACTACGACTTTCTTGCTTCAATTTTTCTCACGCGCCTATACTGGCGAGGATAGGCGTACTACGGCCGCTTGCGTCCCCGCGGCTGAAGACCATGCCTCCCAAGCTCCAACGCCACTTTAGGGACAGGTTCATACGAACGTGGAGGACGTGAAACAGTTTCCCGCCGTCGAACGCCGCCGTAATCCCGGCGCGTCTTTCGAGCAGCGCGAAGCCGGCGAAGTCGCGGTCTTTCAGGAACTTGGCAAGGCGCTTACCTCTTCTCTCCAGCTCGACCAGGTCCTCCGCACCATCATGGAAAAAATCGACGAGTTTCTGCGACCCGACAATTGGTCGCTCCTGCTCCTCGACGAAAACACGAACGAACTCTATTTTGAGTTGGCGGTCGGCAAAGCTTCTCAAGCTCTGAAAGATGTCCGCGTCAAGCTCGGCCAGGGCATCGCCGGCTGGGTCGCGCAAAACGGCGAAGCCGTCGTCGTGCCCGACACTTCGAAAGACACGCGCTTCTTCGGCAAGGTCGACGAAAAGACGAAAATGGAAACGCAGTCGATCGTCGCCGTGCCGGTCAAATTTCGTGACACGTGTCTCGGTGTCATCGAGCTGATCAATTGCATCGGCCCCGAAGGTTTCGGCGCGCGCGATTTGAAACTGCTCGAAGCGTTGTCCGACTTCGCCGCGATCGCGCTCGAAAATGCGCG
>JAFAZL010000852.1 GCA_019239815.1 Acidobacteriota bacterium | reverse complement strand
TTGCGAAGGGGTATAAGCCTTCGGCGTTGCGGTTTGCACTGGCGAAGGTGCCTTACCGGCGACAGCTGAATTTTACGTTCGATGGATTGCAGGAGGCGGCTGCCGCGGTGGAGCGGTTGCGGAATTTTTCGGACCGGCTGACGCGCGAGAAATTTCCGGAAGGCAACGCTCCGGGAATGGCGGAGCGAATCGCGAAGGCGGCGAACGATTTTGATGCGGGGCTTAGCGAGGACCTGAATACGGCGATGGCGCAGGCGGCGGCATACGACTTCGTGCGCGAAGCAAACATCGCGATGGATAAGGGCGAGTTCCGGCAGGGCGATGTAGCGGCTGCGAAGGATTTTCTGGCGCGGTTCGACCGCGTGTTTGCGGTGATTGCGGATACGGATGCGGAGAAATTGGCGGCGCTCGGGTACGGGGCTGGCGACGGTGCGATGAGCGACGCGGACGTCGAAAAAATGGTCGCGGAGCGGCAGGACGCGCGGAAGCGGAGGGACTTCGCGGCGTCGGATCGGATCCGTAAAGAGCTTGCAGACCATGGTATAATTTTGGAAGACGGACGCGACGGGTCTGTGCGGTGGAAACGCAAATGAATCACGCTAACCACAAGCTACTCAATATTTTCGTGGGGATTTCCTCACCGGCTGAAGTGCGCCCCAACCTCTACGGCGTCGACTAAGTAAACTTCCTCTCTGAGCCGCACCCTCTTGATGGCTTGGTCCATTCGGTGTCGCTCTCTTGTAAGCGTCGTTGTATCAATTACTTAACTGATTGCAACCGCCGCTGACTCCAAGGACTCCGCGGCCACTCCCAAGGAGCCAACAATGATCACTACCGAGACGAAGGTTACCGACTCGAATGTCGGAGCAAAATTGCCAAAGCTGAATATGTCGCTGCCAGGACCGAACGCGCAGCGGGTTGTGGAAAAGGACAGGAAATTTGTGTCGCCGTCGTACACGCGCGACTATCCGCTAGTTGCGAAGCGGGGCTATGGGTCGATGATCGAGGACGTTGATGGCAACGTGTTCCTGGATTTCGCGGCGGGCATTGCAGTCTGCGCGACGGGACACTGCCATCCGGAGGTTGTGGCGGCGATTCAGAAGCAGGCCGCGGAATTGATCCATCTTTCGGGCACAGATTTCTACTACGAAGGTATGCCGCAGCTTGCGGAAAAACTCAGCTCCATCGCACCAGGAAGCGAACCGAAGCGGGTCTATTTCGGAAATTCAGGCGCTGAAGCGATCGAAGCTGCGATCAAGCTGGCGAAGTATCACACAAAGCGTGACAAGCTGATTGGATTTCACGGCGCATTTCACGGGCGGACGATGGGTGCGCTATCGATTACGGCGAGCCGCGCGGTGCAGCGGAAAGGCTTCGGCACGCTGCTGTCGGGCGTGTTTCACATGCCGTATCCCGACACGTATCGCGGAACCTACGGCGTGCGACCTGAGAGCGCGTCGGCGGATTGCCTGAGCTATCTCGAGAATGAATTGTTCCGGCGCCGCGTGGATCCTGAAGAGGTTGCGGGCATCTTCATCGAGCCAATTCAGGGCGAAGGCGGCTACATTCTGGCGCCGGCGGATTTTCTGCAAGGCCTGCAAAAGATTTGCCGGAAGTATGGAATTTTGCTTGTTGCCGACGAAGTGCAATCGGGAATGGGCCGCACGGGCAAGTGGTGGGCGGTTGATCACGCGGCCGGCGTCGAGCCAGACATCATTTGCACGGCAAAGGGAATTGCTTCAGGCATGCCGCTGAGCGCGGTGATTGCGCGTGAGAGCGTCATGAACTGGAAGCCGGGCGCGCATGCGTCGACGTTCGGCGGCAATCCTGTTTGCATCGCGGCGTCGCTTGCGACGATTCAGTTGCTTGAATCGAAATATATGGCGAATGCAAAGCGCGTCGGCGAGTTCATCCTGAAGCGCACGGCGGACTGGACCAAGAAATTCAAGAGCGTCGGTGAAGTTCGCGGGCGTGGCCTGATGATCGGCATCGAGCTGGTGAAGGACCAGAAGACAAAGGAGAAAGCCCCCGAATTGCGAAATCACATCGTGGAAGCCGCGTATCACAAAGGTCTGCTGATTCTCGGCTCCGGCGATACGACGATTCGCTTCTGCCCGCCACTGGTGATTGATGAAGAGCAGGCGGAATTTGCGGTGAAGACGATAGAAGAGTTGCTTCAGAAGGAAGAGGCGAAGTAAGGAAGCAACGACGTAACGAAGCAACA
>JAFAZL010000724.1 GCA_019239815.1 Acidobacteriota bacterium | reverse complement strand
CTCGGACGGAGCGAGCAACCCAGAAGGCGCGGTATCTCTTTGCTTTGTCGAGAACGATCTGCCGGACTGTTCTGAAGACACGTTCACCGCGAAGTTTCGAGAAGCCAAGATTGACTTCGATCCAGCGCCCGGGCCGTTTTATCAGCTCCTTGCGACCGAGGTCGTGTATTCGGGTCCAGGAAAAACGCTTCCGTTGTTGCTGGTGAAGACCTGCACGGCTAGCATGTTTAATGGCGATTGCGGAGTTTCGACGTTTCTATTGGACTACGATCCGAAAGCGGATAAGTTTCGCTCCGTTTTCTTCAACATCAGCGGCAGGAACAACAACCAGGAGTGCCGATTTGTTAAGAGCGGGCCGCTCCTTGGTAGGGTTATCGCGGTCTATCCAACAACCGATCCGCCATTCACGTATTTCGTGGAAATCTACAAGCGAGCTGACGAAGGTAACTATTCTCGGATGCTGAGGTATCGGGGGAAAACTGGCTACGGCGACGCCAATTCCCTGCCGGTCATCGATTCAGAAATGCCGGAGATCCTCCGACGTTTCGGTCTTTGGAAAGCAGGTGATCCGCTGCCAATTCCACCGAGAATGCCGAAAGGATGTACACGGCTCGTTTTGCGTAAGAGTATCGAGTGGTGCGAATCGTCTTAGTTGGGCGGAATGAGGGCAAACGCCTCACCTTCTAGCACCCCAGAAACGCACGAGGGCTACTCACGCCAAGTGGTCATGTTCTACTCTCGGGCCTGTTGCCCAGCCGTCGGCAACCCATCCACTACGGGCCAGGACTGGCGCGACGCTTTGGTTGGACGCTGATTCGATCATTGACGGCATCGCGAATCCGCTGCTTGCAGCCAAGGTAGCGTTCGGTTGTTTGCATCGAAACATGTCCAAGCAGAAACTGAATTTGGTCTAATTCGCCACCAGCCTGGTGACAGAGCCGAGCGCACGTTCGCCGAAGATCGTGTGGAGCGAGTTTCTCGATCCCAGCTTTTCTCGCGTACTGCTGACGTGACCCCTTCAAACGGTCCGAATGGGAGTAGGATTTGAGACGAAGAAAGGGGAGCAATGAGCAAGAGCAATCACAGTGAAGCGCAGATGATCGAGGCGCTGAAGCAGGTAGAGGCAGGGCGTAGCGCAGAGGAGGTAGGGCGGCAATACGGAGTGTCGAAGCACACGGTTTACGCCTGGAAGGCGAAGTACGGGGGCCTGGAGGTGAGCGAAGCGCAAGAGCTGAAGCAACTGCGTGAGGAGAATACGCGGCTGAAGAAGCTGGTTGCCGATCTCAGCCTGGATAAGGACATGCTGCAATCGGTGATTCGAAAAAACTCACTGAGCTCGCAGTGAAAAGGGCGGAAGTGCAGCGGCTGAGAGCAGAGTTTGCAACCAGCGAGCGGCACGCCTGCGAGCTCATGAGCATTCCGCGATCGAGTTGCCGGTACCAGAACCGGAGGGACGACAGCATGTTGCTGCAACGGCTGACAGATCTGGCGCGCGAGAAGCCGCGCTTCGGCTACCGGCGGCTGCACGTTCTACTACGGCGCGCCGGAGAGCGCATCAACCATAAGCGCGTACAGCGGGTGTACCGAGAGGCCGGGCTGTGCGTGCGGCGCATCCGGCGCAAGCGACTAACCCGAGGGTACACGCCGAGTTCAAAACCTTCGGCGCCGAACCAGGAATGGGCGATTGACTTTGCTAGCGATATCGCCGCGAGCGGTCAAAGGCTGCGTGTCTTCAGCGTAGTGGATGCGTTCACGCGGGAATGTCTGGCGCTGGAAACCGATACCAGTCTGCCGAGCCGGCGTGTGACACGAGTGCTGCAGCGCATTATTGAACAGCGTGGCCGGCCGGAGTTTCTACGATCTGATAACGGGCCGGAGGTCAGCAGTCGACATTATCTGGCTTGGTGTGTCGAACGAAGCATTAGAACGATCCATATTCAACCTGGTAAGCCCACACAGAACGGGCATGTGGAAAGCTTCCATGGGCGCTTTCGCGATGAATGTCTGAATGCAAGCTGGTTCTGGAATCTCTGGGACGCCAGGCGCAAAATTACGGCTTGGCGGATCGATTACAACATCAACCGGCCGCACTCAAGCTTGGGCTATCGAACGCCGGCAGAATTTGCACAGCAGGCCGCTTCGCCTTCTACACTCTCACATACCGCATGGCCAAACTCGCCTCAAGGCCGAGCCCTCCCGGGCGCCTACGGCGGCCTTGACCCGAGCACGGCCATGCGAAAAACCGACCTGCAAGAAGGCGAAGCGGAAAACCATGCGACGAAATGTCGTATAACTTAGTGGACGGAGAATGGGGTCACATCACAGGCACTGGCACTGGCATTCGGATTGATCGGCCTATTCCGTGACCCATTCCTCGTATTCATCGCGCTGTTTGTGTGGATTGGCGCGGCGCACGAGTCACAATCGGTACAGATCAAAGAGGCGTTTGCTGGTATTCCGATTCGTGCGGCGATGCAAAAGCACTTCAGCACTTTAACGACAAACAACACGTTACAAGATGCCGCCAAGCTGATTCTGGACGGCTCACAGCACGATTTTCCCGTGATGTGGGGCGATCGCGTGATGGGGATCTTGACTCGGGCGAATTTGCTCGCCGGGCTCTCGCAACATGGACCGGACCAGTTAGTAACCACGGTTATGCAGCGGGAGTTCGAAACAGCGGAAGCAAACGAGATGCTCGAAGCTGTCCTGACGCGGCTTGCAACTGCGCCCGCGCGAGTGATCCCGGTGCTTCAGGAGGGTGAGCTCGTCGGCCTTGTGACGGCCGAGAATTTAGGCGAGTACCTGATGATCCAAAATGCGTTGCAGCGGAGAAAGACCGCAACAGCTACGCGGAAGTGACGTTACGAAGTGGCGCTCCACGGCTTCACTTCGAGAATGCCCTTGTAACCGTTCTTCATGCGGTCTTCGACTATAGACCAGACCTTGGGATCACAGCCCTTCCATTCGGCGACAGCGGTATTTCCGAGGTAAGGCAAATCGGCGACTCCCATCTTGCTTGAAAAGAAACCGCTCACGGTCAGGCTGCGAAATTGGCTGAAGAACGTGACCCATGGACGGTCTTCTTTGGCGGCTTTCTTCGGATAGGCGATTCGATCGAGGATTTGCTTCTGCTGATCAATGGAAGCATCGGCGAAGTCTTTTTGGAACAGGCGGTTCGATTCGCGGTCGAGCCACATCAAGCCACCGAGCATCTCGGCACGGAAGTCCTGATTGCCATCCTCTTCCGTGCGAAA
>JAFAZL010000719.1 GCA_019239815.1 Acidobacteriota bacterium | reverse complement strand
TTGATCTCATTGGTCTCGCGATTTAATTTCGAAGTAGTGGAAAGGGAACTTTGGCTCAGGCCTTTAAGTGATGCCATGCGTGCCTTTTCCACCGTGAGGCGGGCGTAGTACAGCGGATCGGCTTTGTCGTCAGCACGGTAATCGGCGATGCGGCGAACAACATCATTTGGAGTATCGCCTCGCTCGAGAGCCCGTTTGGCGTAGGCCCAATCAGCTTCGGATTGGCTCTTGTGACCGTTAGCGATTCGTCGCGGCGATTCAGATCCGGCAGGCAAACGGCGAGGCGCCTCCAGGGACTCGTCGTGAATCGCAAAATCACGTGCGCCGTAGATCGCATCCGTTTCTTGGACAACGCGGACAACGAAATTTTCTGAGTACTTTCGGTTAACGAATCCGGGGAGGCGAAGAACGCGAGAGATATCAGTCGCCGCAGTGTCGCCGCCGAACTCATTGGCGAGGGAGCGCAGCAGTCGCTCGGCTTGTGCGCGGTCGAGGCCATCAACACGCCAAACTACTTGGTTTTTATCAGGCGAGGTATCGAGCACGAAGTTAGGGATCGGTGTGCTGCCGTCGGTGCGAATGGCGCGCAGGGAAGCCGCGGCATCCTCGTCCAAATCGAGATATACATGGCGAATCTCGCGGACGCTCTCTTTCGTCCTCGCAAAGCTGTTGGCGCGGAGCGGATTCATGCCCACAAACGCATCTGCGCCGCGATCGTTCTGCTCCTGAAGCCAGTTCTGAAACGAAGGATTTGCGATGTCTTCCGCGCGGGAAATGCGCTGGGTTGTCTGCTCACGGAAGCGATTGCGAACCACGATAGCGACGCGATCATCCGGTTCGTGGAGAGCTAGAACATACTCCGCAGCTGAGAGGCTTCTTGGAAAAATAAAATTCGGGTTTGTCATGAATGTTCTCTCCTAGCCAAATAAACTTGGGAGAAATCGAACAGGTCCGCGTCGGGGTTGTAAGTGTTGATTTCAAGGACTTCGGAAACGAAACGGCAACCGGGCCGGCGTTCGATCTGAACGATAACGTTCAACGAATCGCCCAAGTTCGACTTGATGGCGCGGTAAGGAAGCTCGACGCCACTCTGAAGAACACAGCTTGTAAAGCGCGACAAAGCCTGCTTCGCGGAGCTCGCATGAATCGTCGAGAGACTGCCGGAGTGACCGGTATTGAGAAGCTGTAGCAGCTCGAAGGCTTCGCCGCCTCGAATCTCACCTACGACCAAGCGGTCCGGCCGATGGCGCAGAGCGGCCTTCAGAAGGTCGCGGATGGAAACGCCAGGTGTGCCGTTCTGCTCCCGACGAGCTTCGAAGCGGACCAGGTTCTCGTGCGCGAATTGAATCTCAGCCGTGTCTTCGATGAGAAGGATGCGTTCGTCCGCGGGAATGTACCTACCCAATGCCGTAAGTAGAGTCGTTTTTCCAGTGCCGGTTCCACCGGAGATCAATATATTGCGGCGATGGAGCACGTAGTCTTCGAGCCGATTCGCGAGCACGCGATCGATGGTCCCGGTGCGTATGAGATCCTCGACCTCAAAATGTCGAGAACTAAACTTGCGAATCGTTAGAGTCACGCCTTGCAGACTGCACGGCGGGATCACCGCGGCGACGCGGCTTCCATCCGGGAGCCGCGAATCGAGAATGGGTTTTGCTTCGGAGATATCGTCGCCTAATCGTCGCGCGATATTCTTGACGGCGACAGTCAGCGCGCGCTCACCGATCTCAATCCCTGAAACTGCTTCTACATAGCCTCGTCGCTCAATGAAAACACGATTCGCGCCATTGACCATGACTTCACTGATCGAGTCGTCGAGAATCAAATGCTCGATCGGCTTGAGGAAAGGCAGAATGGTTTCAAACCCGCGCACTAGAGAACTCCTTCCTCCAACTGCTCGAAGTATGACTTGTTCGGATCGTTGTAATAGGGCTTCAGATAGCAGAAGGCCGGAGGAATCGGATTCAACCCGTCATACGCGATGACGATCGATTGCGCATTGCGTAATTCCGTGAAGACCTTGGTGTCGAAGCGGTAGTCTTTCTGCGTGTTGTAGCTTTTTGATGCTGTGATGTTGGCACGATGGGACAGGGCGTTTCCGGTGAGCAAACTGACGCGTGCATCGTGTCCGCTTTCCGAGAGGTTGTAACTCACCTTGAGGCGGTCCTCGCGGCCACAAAGCTCGCTGGCCGTCCTCGCAGAAAAATCGTCGGCGAGCGTGAGGAAGATCTTGGTGCGGAATGTTTGTAGCAAGGTCCTCCAGCTCTCTCCGGGAAGGGTAGAACGCAACGAGCTGATGCTCTGTGTAGCAACAATAGGGATGCACTTCGGCTGTCGAGAAAGGCTGAAGAACTTTTCATCGCCTGTGGGATCGTTTTCGCCCACGGTGGCAAAGTGCTGATACTCATCGCAAAGAAACAAAACCTGGCGGAAATGCTTTCCGGGATTCGCCTCGATCAGGGGAATCCGGTTGAGTACGGCGCGTTCGAAATCAAGTTTCATCATGACGCCGATGGCCTTCGCGAGGCCGGGGTTCAATCCAACCGGGAAATTGAGTGCGGCCACTTTGCCTTGCTCAATCAGCCAGGAGAAGGATGGGAGCGGTTTGCCGTGCTTCTTCGGATCATTTTTCGTTGCGTCGTAGCAGTCTCGATCGGGACAAAACACGCGCTTCACTTTAGGGTTGTCATCGAACAGGGAAAGAAAAACGGAAATGCCTTCGACAATGGAAGTCCGGAGCTTCGGTTCGATGCGTCTCCAGTCGTCGGTGAACCAGCGCTTGACTGCCTGCAGCTGCGCGAGCTTGTCCGGATCAGCAAACCTAGGGTCGAGGACGGTTCGCGGCTCGAACGAAATCGACTTCCGTCTTAGCAGTTCGCGAAGTTCGGGAGTCGCCGGTGCGAAGTGGCTGTCGGTGCCCGGAGCGGGCTTGAAACCGAGGCCTGCAAGGTCAGCGGTGCGCGCTCCAAAGGTCTCGCTCTTTACAGCAACATAGTGCCGCCCCATGACCATCTCTTCGGCCTCTTGAATGCGTTGTTCGAGTAGCGGGGGCGAGATCGCGCATTCGTAGACGTTGAACAGTGTTACGTAGCCGTAAGCGACCTTGTGCAGAAGAATAATGAACTTGACGAGATTCGTGTAGGCCTGCTGCCAGAATGGTTCCTTCCCTCGTCCAAACAGATTGTTTAATAAGGATGCGATGCTGAAGGCGAGGGCATAGGCATCAAGGTCGTTGTGCAGCGGGTTGTAACGAAATTCGGAATCGAGGCTGATTTCCACGTAATCATCGGCGCGGCCGTGGCGTTCGAGAATCTGCTGCACCTTGCGGCAGAAGTCACCTTTCACTTCAAGGACAAGCCCACCGATGCGTTGTTCCGGATCGGACGCGCGATAGGACAAGACCTGTTCCGCATAGGGATACATGCAGCAGGACGTCTTGCCGCTGCCAACCGCACCAAAAATGGCGGTGCCCGTGAACAATCCTCGCTCAGGGACGATGAGCCACTTCGGAAGCTCGGCCGGTTCCGGGCGGCGAGCATTGTGGACCTCGCCCAGAATCAGAAACAGATCTTCTCTTTTCTCTGGATCAGGATAGGGAGGAAGGTGTCCCGCAACGATTCTCGTGCGAAAGCGCAGCGTGGCGACATACAGGCCGGACAGCGTACCGAGATAGGCGATATATGGCGTCGTGAACAGACACGTCACGTAGAGCCAACGGAAGCTGTCAAAGGCCCGAGGCGCTCGCATGGCAATCAGTCGCAGGAACAGATGCCCCGCCGGAAACGGCTTCATATAGAAAAGGACTAGCCCCGTCGTCATGGCCAGCACGGCGGCTACAAAATGCCGCGAGATCAGAATGCGGCGCATTAAGCCTTCGTAGACCGCTCGCCAACCGGGGGTTGTGTCTGTGCCGCATGCGGCCGGCGTTGCTCACGCCACTTGCGATATTCCTGGTCGCGCCAAAGGGTTTTCTTCAGCACGGCATTGACGACGTGGTCCGCGCTGCTCTCGATGAACTGGGCATAGTCATCGAGGAGCGTGCTGACCGGCTCTTCGAGGCGTAC
>JAFAZL010000703.1 GCA_019239815.1 Acidobacteriota bacterium | reverse complement strand
TTCTCGGTCCATTCGCGTTTCAGGTAACCGGGAGCGATGGCGGTTTGGTCGCCGGACGTACTGACGATGGTGTGGTAGCTGATCCAGTCGGAATCGGAGGTGAAGAGATTGACGCGCTCCCAGTAGGGATCGCCGCGTTCGGCGAGTTCTTCGAGCGCGGGAAGTTTTTCCTCGGCGCGGCGGCGGGGATCGTCGAGTTCGTTGTTGCGGTCGTAGCCGATGAAGGGGAGATAGTTGGAGTCGAAAAAGGTACCGTTGTAGGCGAGTTCAGCGCGCTCGTTGCCGTCTTTGAAGCCCACGGACTCGATGCCGACTTTGAAGGACATGCGTGTGGTTTCGCCAGGTTGGAGAGGCTTATCGAGCGCGTAGATGGAATAGATGTTGCGCGGGCCGGATGAGACTTTGTGGAAGCTGCGATCGAATTCGACGGACTCGACGCTTTGCAGCAGATCGCTGATGTGGACCTGATCGATGGGCTTATCGGATTTGTTTTGCAGGATGAATGAACCGGTGCCCTGGAAGGAACGGCGTTCGGGATAGATGTCGATTTTTGTTTCGACGGCGGTGACCTTGGGCTGTTCGAGGCGTTCGTATTTTTTGTAATCGCGCTCGTAGGCGGCCTGAATCTGTCGGCGCTGCTTGGAGCTAAGGAACTCGTTGCGGACATGAGCGTTCCAGTAATACCAAGAGCCGCTCCCGATGGCGACCACCGCAAAGAACATGAGGGCGGGAATCAAGCGTGGCAAGCGCTGCGCGGCAACTTTTCTGCGGGCAGACCAGTTGTCTTCGGAGCCGCGGCGGGCGAACGCAATGGAGAACACACCTAATATCGCCATGAGAGCGAACCAATAGACGATGGCCCAGGTCAGTGCGGCGACGAAGTGGCCGTAACCGTTCATGTCGCTATACGTGTATGGCGGGGTCTGACCCGGCAGATAGAGCGTGTTCTCGTAGCCGTAACGGAACAGGATCGGAATGATGACGAAGGAACCGATCACGAGCCCGTGGCCGATGAATTTGTTGCTGACAATGGTTTGCGCGAAGAAAGCCATCAGCATGAACAGCAAGACCTGGGGATAGACGACCAGGAACATTTCCTTGAAGTACTGTCCGATTTCGTAGTGGTAGTAGCCAAGGACGGTTTGCATGAAGATGCCGCAGAGGATGGCGATAGCGAGAAGGAACGATTCGGCGATGGCGAGCGCGAAGAACTTGCTGAGCCAGTCGGTTGTGTCGCGCATCGGCAGCGCGTCGTGGATGCCGTCGAAATGGGTGTCGCGCTCACGCCAAATGAGCTCGGCGGCATAGAGCGTAGCGACGATGTAGAAGAAGAGCGTGGCGGAACCCTCGACGGCCTGAACCATGAGATACGTAACGGGCCAGACATCGCGGCCGGCAATGCGACCAGCGAAGTAGCCATTGTTGATGGCGAAGACGACGAGGAGCGCGGCGAGCGCCCAGAACGGGATCTCGCGAAGGATGTTGGAAAGACGGAGTTTGGTGAGCGAGAGGAACTGGCGCCAGGTTGTGGCGGAGTCGAAGACCTGACGGACAACGGGAAGCTTTGCGGCGACAATGCTGCGCTTGGGGCGAGGATCTTCCTGCTCGAAAGCTTGCGCTTTGGCGGCACGGCGCTTGCTGCTCACGGCGGTAAGGGCTTCGACGGACATCGGGAAGAGCGCGAACACGGCGATCAGCGAAACAAGGCCGAGGCCGCACCAGAGCAGGCGGTTGTAGAGAAAGACGCCGGTCCAATTCATGAGCAGGGAGTTTTTCTCGACAACGGTCCAGTAACGGGTGATGTTGTCTTGCAAGAGCAGGCCGACGGGATCGAGGATTCCGCTCCAGAAATGTTCGAGGCTGCGCGTGGCACTGAAGACGGTGATGCCGATGACGTAGATCATGAAGATGGCTACGCCCTGGAGATATACGACGATGATCTTGCGCGTCAGCGCGGCGACGCAGAAGAAGAGCGAGCCGAGGAAGAAAATCTGCGGGACGACAAAATAAAGGAACGGCTGGACATACCACCAGATGTGGCCGCTTGCTAGCCGGGTGTGATCGGCCCACGGTACGGAAGAGCCGGCCATGGTGCCGAAGACCAAGCCACTGAAGGAGAGTACGGTGGCGACGAAGGAGCCAGCCCAGCGGCCGCCCAGATAGTCGAATTTAGAAATGGGCTTGGTGAAGAGGAGCTGATAGGTGTCGCGCTGGAAGTCGCGCAGGATCGACGTGCCGAAGATAGCGGCGATGACGATGACGCCGAAGAGGCAGAGCTGAATGTAAATGGTGGAGATGGACCAGGGACCGTTGAGCAGCACCTTGCCATTGCCGACCGGGCCGAAGTCTTCCGCGGCGATTGAGAGGAAGCTCATACCGAACCAGAGGAGGAAGAAGGCGTAAAAGGAGATGCCCTTCAGCCGGAACTTGAGTTCAAAGAGGAAGAATTCCCAGAACATGTTTGCTCGCCTCCCTGCTCAGTTCTTCGCCTGGTTGGAATTGGCTTGATTGGACAAGGAGAGGAAGTACACGTCCTCGAGATTGGCGTCGTCCTGCGTAAAGCCGTCGCCGGGACTGGTGTCGCTATAGACGCGGACTTCGTGGAGACCGCCGACAAGATGCGTTGAGACAACGTTGAAGGCGGTGTCGATGGCCGAGAGTTCAGCATCGGTGCTGACGACTTTGCTCCAGATTTTACCGCGAAGGGAGTCGAGTGCTTCTGCGGGGGAGCCTTCGAGGAGAAGCTGGCCGTTGCTGATGATGGCCATGCGCGGGCAGAGTTCGCGGACGTCTTCGACGATGTGCGTGGAGAGGATGACGATGACGTTGCGGCCGATGGAGCTGAGGAGATTGAGGAAGCGATTGCGCTCGGCGGGGTCGAGGCCGGCGGTAGGTTCGTCCACGATGATGAGTTTGGGATTGGCGAGGAGCGCTTGCGCGATGCCGAAACGTTGTTTCATGCCGCCGGAATAGGTGCTGAGCGCTTTTTTGCGCGAGTCCCATAGATTGGTTTGATTGAGAAGCGCGTCGACCATTTCTTTGCGCTCACCGGCGTTGACAATTCCCTTCATGACGGCGAGGTGATGGAGCATGTCGACGGCATTCATTTTCGGGTAGACGCCGAATTCCTGTGGCAGATAGCCGAGTACCTGGCGGACGGAGTTTTTCTGTTTGAGGACGTTGAGGTCATCGAGCCAGATTTCGCCGGCGTCGGGATCCTGGAGCGTGGCGATGGTGCGCATGAGCGTGCTTTTGCCAGCTCCGTTGGGGCCGAGGAGACCGAACATGTTGTTGCCGATGGTGAGCGAAACGTTTTTTAGCGCTTGAACGCCGTTGGGATAGGTTTTGGAGAGGCCGGAGATTTTCAGCGACACGTGCGGCTCCTGATGTCAGATGTGGTGAGTGGACTCTATATCAAGTTGGACGCGCGGCTCCACTGTCGGGCAGTGGGATGGCTGCGCGAGGGGGAGCGTTGCTTGTGGAGATAGGGACGAATGGAGGGGAGGATTTGTTTCATGGCTCCGTGCGGAGATTGCAGTCGTGCTGACGCTGAGATCCTTCGGCCTCCTTCGGACGCCTCAGGATGACAACCGATGGAAATGGACGCTAGTGGATGAGGAAGCCGGTGGCGGCTAGGACTACGCCGAGGGCGGCGATTGTCATGCCGCTGAACCAGAAGAGGCGCTTTTTGGTGAGGAGGGTGATCGAACAGATGACCAGGCCCATTTCGAGGAAGACTTCGCCGCCGTCGAAGCGGTCGGCGCGACGGCTGACGACGTCGCGTTCGGCTTCGAGTTCCTTGGCTTGTTCGCTAATGGTGTCTTTGTCTTTTTCGTAGCGCTCGACTTCTTTCACGTATTTTTCGTGGACGGTGGCGACTTTTTCTTTATCGCTGGGCGAAAGGACGGCGAGCATGTCGGCGACGGCTTCCATTTCGTGGAGGCGGATATTTTTGGCTTGATAGTAGTTCCATTGATCGCTGGCTTTCGCCTGGAGGAGGAGTTCTTCGGTGTGGGCGCGGTGGCCGAGAAGAGTGACGATGGCGCCGAGGACGGCGATGATGGCGATCGTCACGGTAACGGGGACGGTGAGCGGGTGATGGGGCTCGTGTTCTTCGTGTTCGGGCAGTTCGATGCCTTCGGACATTTTATCGGGGCGTCCTTTCGATTCGTTCTTGCGAGCGTTGGGAGAACTATCTCACGAATTTGGGAACAGCGTGAGGGTGCATCAAAGTCGGTTCTTGCTCACACATAAAGCATGGGTCGGGTTGAATCTAAACCCGCACCCTCTAAAAGCTGAGGGTGCGGCACCCAAAACCTAGCAGCGCTAGGCCTCGGAGGCAACGGCGCGGAGGGCGTCGGTGGCCGCGGAGAGGGCGTGGTCGATGTCCTGGGGGGTGTGGACGGCGGAGACGAAGGCGGCTTCGAATTGGGATGGGGCGAGGAAGACGCCGCGGTCGAGCATTTCGCGGAAGAAGTGTGCGTAACGCTGGGTGTTGGAGCGCTTGGCGCTGGCGTAGTCGCGGACGGGCTGGTCGCTAAAGAAGAGCGTGGAGAGCGAGCCGGAATTGTTGACATGGCCAGGGATTTTCGCGTCGGCGAGCGCTTTGCGGAGGCCGGCGGCGAGGCGGTCACCTTGTTCGGCGAGGCGATGGTAGAGGCCTTCGGCGCCGAGTTGTTTGAGAGTGGCGATGCCGGCGGCCATCGCGAGTGGATTCCCTGCCAGCGTGCCGGCCTGATAGACGGGACCGAGCGGAGCGATGTTGTTCATCAGTTCGGCGCGTCCGCCGTAGGCTGCGACGGGCAATCCGCCGCCGATAATTTTGCCGAGCGTGGTGAGGTCGGCGTCGATGTTGAAATATTGCTGGACGGCGCCGTTGTGGAGGCGAAAGCCGGTGATGACTTCGTCGACGATGAGGAGCGTGTGATGCATGCGCGTGAGTTCGCGCAGGTCGGCGAGGAAGCCGGGCTCTGGGAGGACGACGCCCATGTTGGCGGCGATGGGCTCGACGATGACGGCGGCGATTTTGTTTTTGTGTTCGTTGAAGATGCGGGCGGTGGCGTCGATGGAGTTGTAAGGGGCGTTGAGCGTGAGCTGTGCAAGCGATTCGGGGACGCCGGGGCATTCGGCGATGCTGAGCGTGGCGAGGCCGGAGCCGGCGTCGGAGAGAAAACTATCGGCGTGGCCGTGATAGCAGCCGCGGAATTTGAGGATGTAGTCGCGCTTGGTGACGCCGCGCGCGAGGCGAACGGCGGACATGGTGGCTTCGGTGCCGCTGGAGACGAAGCGGATTTTTTCGAGCGCGGGGATGGCGCGATTGATCAGAGTGGCGAGTTCGAGTTCGAGCTCGGTGGTGACGCCGAAGCTGGTGCCGCGGGCGGCTTGCGTGGCGACGGCTTGCGTGACTTGCGGGTTGGCGTGTCCAAGGAGAAGCGCGCCCCAGGAGCAGACGAAATCGAGGTAGCGGTTGCCGTCGGCGTCGTAGAGATATTGGCCTTCGCCGTGGTCGATGATGAGCGGGTCGGTTTGGACGGAGCGGAAGGCGCGGACGGGAGAGTTTACGCCGCCGACGAGGAGTTTTTCGGCGCGGGTGAAAATTTCGCGCGAGCGGGGGCGGGTGAGTTTGGGTTTGGGTTGGGGGGCGGTCATTGAGTAAGTCTCGCGTTAGAGATTTGGGCGATTGGGGACATTGTAATCGTG
>JAFAZL010000528.1 GCA_019239815.1 Acidobacteriota bacterium | reverse complement strand
GGTGGAGAACGTGGCGTCGGTGCAGTTGGGGATTCGGTTGCTGATTCCGGAAGGTTCGCGATTGCTGGAATTAGAGGAGATGCGTGCGCTGGTGGGCGCGTTCGATGCGGAGTCGTTGGTGTATCCGTGGAGGAATGCGGATGCGCGTGTGGATCGGCTGAGCGAGACGGTGCAGGCGATTGCGGTGGATGCGGATGCGAAAAAGTTGTCGAGGGCAGAGGCGTTTGCGCGGGTTTGGAAGGTGGCTCATGAGGCGGCGGGAGTTGAGGCGCCAGAGTTGAAACTGGCTGAGGGACGCGCGGTGCCATTTTTGAGTGAGCCGTGGTATTGCTGCGCGGAGCCGACGAAGGAGCAATTGGTTTCGATTGGAGCAGTTGCGACGAAGGCGAAGATCGCGGAGGGGAATGCGCGGGCGGGATTTGCGGCGGATGGGTTTGTGTGAGATGAGCGCGCGAAAAAAATTGTTGTTGTTCGCGGCGAAGCTGGGATACCAGACGCGGTCACTGGATGAAGCGGCAAAGAGGTTGGGTGTCGATGTGATTTTTGTGACGGATCGGTGTCATCAGCTGGACGATCCGTGGGGCGATCGGGCGATTGCGGTGCATTTCGAAACGCCGGATGCGGCGGCGTATTCGGTGATGGAAGCGGTGCGGAAGTTGGGGCCAAACGGCGAGGCTGCGACGATCGACGGGATCTTGGCGTTTGGAGACCGGCCGGCGGTGACGGCGTCGTATGTCGCGCGCGGATTGGGAATTGCGTACAACCATCCGGCGGCGGTGGAGGCCTGCAGAAGCAAAATGCGGATGCGCGAAGTGTTTCGCGACGCGGGATTGCGGGGGCCGTGGTTTCGCAGCGTGGCGGTGTCGCCGATTGCGGAGCCGGCGCTGCTGGGGATTTCGTATCCGTGCGTGTTGAAGCCAATGTCGCTGTCGGCGAGTCAGGGAGTGGTGCGGGCGAACTCGCGCGAGGAATTTGTTCAGGCGGCGGAGCGGATTCGGAGATTGCTGGGTTCGCCGGAGATTTTGGCGCGGAAGGAAGCGGGGCTGGATCGGCTGATTGTCGAGGGATATATCCCGGGGAAGGAAGTGGCGGTCGAAGGGCTGCTGACGGAAGGAGAGTTTCGCGTGCTGGCGATTTTTGACAAGCCAGATCCGTTGGAGGGGCCGTATTTCGAGGAGACGATTTACGTGACGCCGTCACGGTTCAGTGCGGCGGAGCAGCGGGAGATTGAGCGGAGCGCGCGCGATGCGGTGCGGGCGCTAGGGTTGACGAAGGGACCGGTGCATGCGGAGTTTCGTGTCAATGAGGATGGGGTTTGGCCGCTGGAGGTGGCGCCAAGACCGATTGGCGGGCTTTGTGCGCGAGCGTTGCGATTTGCGGGGCCGGGCGGCGGGGCGCCGATCGGGCTAGAGGAGTTGTTGCTGCGGCATGCGGTAGGGTTGCCGGGTGGCGACTGGCCGAGAGAGGCGGACGCGTCAGGCGTGATGATGATTCCGGTGCCGAAGAGCGGGGTGTTGGAGCGAGTTGAGGGAGTGGAGGCGGCGCGAGGAGTTGCGGGGATTACGGAGGGTGAGATTACGGCGCGAGTGCATGATTTTATCGCGGCTTGGCCGGAAGGGTCGAGCTATCTCGGATTTTTGTTTGCGCGTGGCGGCGATCCGATGGCAGTTGAGCTAGCGCTGCGTGGGGCGCATGCAGAGTTGAAGTTTGTGATTGCCGACCGGTTGGCGGTGGAGCATCCGGCGACGGGGAAGATGGTGGGGCGGAATTGAGGCGGATGCTTAAGTAGGTGCCGTCGATCGGTTGAGATCCTTCGGCCGCCTGTCGGCGGCCTCAGGATGACAAGCTTATTTTTCTTGTCGGCATCGCGCGGAGGTGGGGGCGTTAGCCTTTGCCTTTGGGTGGGACGTAGCCTTCTGGGAGTTGGGAGCCGGCGCCGAAGAAGAAGAGCTCCATTTGCTCTTCCATGATTTTCTGCGAGTTGGGGTCGAGCGGGTTGAGGCGGTATTCGTTCATCACCATCTTGGAGTGCTCGATCCACATCTTCCAGGCGTCTTTAGAGACGTTTTCGTAGACCCGCTTGCCGAGTTCACCCTTCCAAGGCACGCGGTCAAGGCCGGGCATTTCGCGTCCGAACTTGACGCACTGGACCATGCGGGTGCCGGGCTTTGGTGGTTCGCTTGGTGCGGGCGTCGGACCGCAGGAATCGTTGGCCATCGGGCTTCTCTGTGCTCCTCGGGGACTAGATTCGACGATACCGCAAGCGGTGGGGAAATTCCAGTTGGCGAGAGCGATTGATGAAAGTGATTTGCAAGTGGCTGAATTTTCGACAAGTTTGACCATTGTTGTGTATGGCTAAAACTAAAATGAGAGTAAACTCTCGCGGATTACCCGGGGAGTCGCTTTGGAACTTCCGAGCCACA
>JAFAZL010000490.1 GCA_019239815.1 Acidobacteriota bacterium | reverse complement strand
CAGGTTGCCACAGATTGGAACGTAATCTGGTGCAAGTATAGCGAAATCAAAAGTGGGGACAAACTAGGGGACGCTAAATTCGACCGCTGGCCGAAAGATTTTACAAGTAACGTCGAAGTTAAGCAGCAATTGCTTGCGTGGATTTCCGTTTTTGCGGTTCGTATGGCGCTTTCTCCAGCAAGGCGACGCCACCCATTGTCAGGACAATCGCGAAAGCGGCGACCATGAGTGCACCTGCGGGAGAAAGATAGGAGACGAGAACCGCAGTGCCGCCTGAGAGGGCGCCTAGCGAATACATCGCGAGCACAGCGCCACGCTGGTCCGATAGATTCGCGAGTCGATGTGCGGTGTGATCTTTGCCGGGAGTCGTGAACGGAATCAGCCCGCGGCGCGAGCGCGAAATCGTGACGAGGGTGGTATCGAAAATTGTTGCGCCGAGAATCAGGACCGGGACGAGCCACCCTGAAATTGAGTTTGCGTGCTCAAGGCGGAGCTTCAGCGCGAGCGTGGCCATCAGGAAGCCGAGAAACATGGCACCGCCGTCGCCCATGAAGATTTTGGCTGGCTTGAAGTTCCACCTAAGGAAGCCAGTGGCGCCGCCAAGAACTGCGGCGGCAAGCGTCGTGACGAGTGTCTGGCCGTTGAGGTACGCGATCATCGCGAAAAAGATCGACGACATCGCTGCGACGCCCGCGCAAAGGCCATCCATGTGATCGAGGATGCTGAATGATGCTGTGATGCCGACGACCCAGAATACTGTTAGGACCGCGTCGAGCGCGTACCCCGCGCGACCAGCGACGAAAGTCTCAAAAACCTGCGCGTGAATGCCGCTCGCCAAAAGGATTCCAGCCGCGATCGGCATCGCGACGAACAATTTGATCTGGTGATGCAGCCAGCCTTTGTCGTCGAGGAAGCCGACGGCCGCGACGAGCGTCGCACCGGTGACAATACCAAGGCTCTGGGCGCGTGCAGGCCCATCGAACGCGAACAAAACGGCCAGCATAATCGCGGCCCACATGGCGAGCCCGCCGAGAAGCGGAATCGGCTTTGCGTGCACCTTTCGAGGTCCAGGTAAGTCAACCATGCCTACGCGGAGCGCCAAGGCGCGAACGGGTGCGGTGAGCATCAGAGACGCGAATAGAGCGATACCAAAGGCCAAAAATCCTGGGGCCATGAGACCTCGATGATTTGTGATCGCGCCGGCTCGGGAGAGAGTGCGAATAACCGGCGATTCACGTAAATTGACGCTCGATTTTGGGATCGAGCATCCCAAGTATTTACAGTACTTTAGAGTAAACTGGCTGTCCCCCACAGCTTACTCACCATAACCCGTTCAATGCAAGGGAAATGGAAAACATCGGCGGTTCGGACGAGACAGTAACTGGCTGTCTTGGAGCGCCAGTCGGTCGGCTTGCGGGATGTGGAGGCCTATCTTTGGGATGCGGCTTCGAGGATCGCGGCGAATTTCTCGATTTCCGTGGTGCGTGCGTAGCATGGAGCAGCGGAACGCGCCGCGGCTCCCATTGTGGCGACGCGTTGCGGATCAGCGACGAGCTGCCTGACAACGGCCACAACTTCGTCGACCTTGTCGGGATCAGCCGCGCAGCCGAAATCTTCACGGATGCCGAGTGTTGCGGCGTCGGTCTCTTTTGGTGCGATCGCGACGATGGGCCTCCCGGCGGCGAGGATGCCGTACATTTTGCTCGGGACCACCACGCCTTCGAGGCCGCGCTTGATAGTGACGACGTGGGCATCGGCGGCGGCGAGCACGGTGGAAATTTTGTTCGATGGGAAGAAGGGAAGAAAACGAACGTTCTGGCTATCGGCTGCAAGAGCTTGCAGTCGTTCGCGCTGCGCGCCATCGCCGACGAAGACGAGGCTAACGCCGTCGGACTGCAGTTCACGCGCGGCCACCACTAGCGTTTCCCACGCTCCGTAGAAACCAAGATTCCCGGCGTGCAGCAGGACGAATCGAGAATCGCCCCGAATCGCGCGGATGACTTCGGGATCGAAGTTTGAAGGCGCGGGAGAAGCGGAGGCTTCCACTCCATCGCGAACAATATCGATGCGGTCTGGCGCGACGCCTTTCGCCGCGATACGCGCTTTCATGTCTTCGCCGAGAACGATGACGCGCGCCGCACGTCGCAGTGCCCAGCGATGGAGGTTTTCCCAAACGCGAGCCATTAAGCCGGGCCTGACGATTGACACACCCACGGCCATGTCGGGGTACATGTCGCGGATGTTGTAGACGAACGGCTTGCGCTTCAGCATTGCGACAAACGCTCCGACGATTCCCTCGAACGGCGGATCGGTCATTGCGAGCACGACGTCGCAGGAGGTGAAGAGTGCTCTGGGCACGCTCAACGCGACATAAGAAAGATAGTTGAATACGCGCCGGGTCATTTGTGTTCGTGGGTAGTCGGTTGAACCGACACGGATCACTCGCACGCCGTTAAGTTGTTCACTTCGCCAGAAGCGCCACGAGCGGCGTTCGGTGGGATCGTACGAGGGCCTGCCGCAAATGACCGTCACGTTGTGCCTTTGCGCGAGCGGTTCGATGAAGGCTGCGGCCATTCTGGCCGTCGCCGACGTATCCGGTGGGTAGTAAAGATTGAGCAGTAGAACTTTCATCGAACCGGCGGTTGCGACGCGGCGCTCATTCCTTTGTGATGAAGAAATCGCCGAGGGCAAGCGCGTCCATTTGCGTGCGTTGGAAGCAATCGAGCGCCTCTTCTGGCCGGCAGACGATGGGCTCGTTGTCGTTGAACGAAGTGTTCAGCACGATCGGCACGCCGGTCGCTTCCTCAAATGCGTGAATTAGTTGCCAATAGCGAGGGTTTGCTTCGCGCGTCACGGTTTGCAGGCGACCCGTCCCGTCGACATGTGTCGGCGCCGGTATCTGTTGGCGCTTTTCGGGGCGAACCGCATAGGCCATCGTCATGAATGGCGACGGGTGCGATTTTTCGAACCACTCGCCGGTTGACTCCGCCAGAATCGACGGCGCGAAGGGACGGAAAATCTCGCGATGCTTGATGCGGCGATTCAGAATGTCTTTCATGTCAGGGCGCCGTGGATCGGCGACGATGCTGCGATTGCCCAGCGCGCGCGGGCCCCACTCGGCGCGTCCCTGGAACCAGCCGAGAATTTTTCCGTCGGCAACGACAGCGGCCGCGCGTTTGCACACATCTTGTTCGTTCAGTTCTGAGACGCAAAAACCATTGTGAGCAATCGCGCTGACATTGATCGCTTTACGAAGGTCGTCACGCGAAAACTCGGGACCCCAATACGAATTGCCCATTCCAAACGACCGTGGCTTGCTGAGCTTCTGATGCCAGATGTAGTACGCGGCGCCTATCGCGAGACCCGCATCGCCGGCGGCTGGCTGCACAAAGACCTCTTTGAATGGCGTCGCGTCGATGATTTTCCCGTTAGCGACGCAGTTGAACGCGCAACCGCCCGCGAGGCACACTGATTTCATTCCTGTCTGACGCGCGAGCTTCGTCAGCATGCCGAGGTAGACCTCTTCCAGACGAGCCTGCAGCGACGCCGATAAATTCTTGTGACGCTGCTCCAAAGGCGCATCCGCTGATCGAGCTGGTCCAAGCCGCCGCGACATCTCGTCCGAAAAGAGCCTTCCCTGTACTGGGGTTTTGGTAGCGTCTGCCCAACTCATTTCCGGGCCGGTTCGATGGTGCACAAAATAGTCGAGGCCAAGCTGAAATCCGTTTGCGCGCGAGTCAGGATCAAATCTCACGATGTCGCGAAACACATCGAGCGACTCAGGTTGGCCGTAGGCTGCCAGACCCATCACCTTGTATTCATCGCCGTATTTTGGGAATCCCAAATACTGCGTGACTGCGGTGTAATAAAGGC
>JAFAZL010000406.1 GCA_019239815.1 Acidobacteriota bacterium | reverse complement strand
GCGCGGATGAGCATCGCCAAGGGCATCAAATCCTCCATGAAGAACGTCACAAACGACTCTCGAATGCTTCGCTGGTTCAGTCAATCCACTTGTACGTTACTGGGTATGTTGGTTCTCTGCGCGACACCGGCCTCTGCGCAAACGATCAATCAAATTCTGTCGAAGGTCTATGTCGCGCGGGGCGGTCTGACTCGCATCCGGGCGCTTCGTTCCGAGCGCGTTTCCGGAACGATCTCTTTTGGTTCGGAAGCTTCCGGACCTTTCACTGTCGAGCTGAAGCGGCCGATGAAGATGCGCATGACCTTGAATGTGCAGAACCAGACGATGATTCGCGTTTACGACGGCACGCAAGGATGGGCAAACAATCCGTTTGCGGGGAAGTTAAATCCGGATGCGATGACCGAAGAAGACCTAAAGAATATTTCGGAGGAAGCTGATTTTGATGGCCCGCTGATCGACTACACGAAAAAATCAAATAAGGTGGAACTGGTTGGCAAGGATAAAGTCGAAGACAAGGATGTGTGGCGCGTTCGACTGACGACGAAGAGCGGCGATATACGCTACTACCTTTTCGATGCGAAGACTTTTTTGCTTTTGAAATGGGAGGGAAAACGCCGCGCCGACGGAAAAGAATATCCGATCGAGTCCTACTTTCATGATTACCGCGATGTGGACGGACTGAAATTCGCGTTTGAGATTGACTCGGGCAGCTCTGCGACGGATCTCACGCAGAAGCTCGTGCTCGACAAGATCGAACTGAACGTCAATTTCCCGGATTCGGATTTTGCAGAGCCGCCGGCACCCGACGCCGGCTCGCCTGCGCCAACCACTTCCAATCCTTAGTCGGGTCGAGACAGCTCGAGTCCGAGCCATGCGGATTCTCATGTCCGACGATCCCAACAAAGAAAGGTTTATGGATTCAACTGCCGATCACATCGATCGAAGCGCTGGGCTTTGCGCGACATGCATTCACGTCCGCCCGATCGACTCCGCCAAAGGATCGACTTTTCTGCTGTGCACGCTATCGGCCACTGATCCTCGATTCCCAAAGTACCCTCGGCTTCCGGTCCTTTCCTGTAGAGGCTACAAGCGCAAGGAATGACTGATAGCCTCTTCACGTAACGTTATGTATTGATATTATATAAGTATGGTAATCTTCTGCACCTTAAAGCCTTAGATGAGGTGCGCAAATGCCAATCGTCCGCTTTCCTCTCGCCGTGTCTCTGCTGATGCTTTTCCCCGCGATCGCTAAGGCCGACAAACTCACCATCAACAGCACGCCACCGGGTGCAACGGTCGAGATCGACGGTGTGAAAGTCGGAACGACTCCTTTCGTGAAGGATTACCCCGGCGGCTATTTCCATCGCACAAAAACCGTGCTGGGCTCGCGACTCGAACATCCACTCGTGGCGCGGATAAAGCTCGACGGATTCGCATCCAAAGAAGTGCCACTTTGCGACGGACCAACCCAATGGCGAGATATCCACGGCCGGGACCGGGGCGAATATTGGACCTTCAAAGTTTCGAGCTTCAATGTTGCGCTGATTCCCATTCCGAAAGAATTCACGGGTGAGGTTGAGCTCAAGACCGGGAACAACAGATCGGTCGGATTTGTTCGTGACCAGAGCTTGGAAGAGGTGATCGCTCTCGTAAAGCCGAGTGTGGTCTACCTCGCAGGATCGAAACGATCTGGCACCGGATTTCTCGTGACGGACACCGGGTTGATTGCCACAAACGCGCATGTTGCTCGCGAAGAAGAGTCGTTGATGGCGAAGCTGTCGACCGGCATCGAGCTGGAGGCGAATGTAGCGTATGTGGATGACAGTGTAGATATCGCTTTATTGAAGGTGGACGGCGCCAATTTGCCGCATTTAGCGCTTGCGGACACTTCGACAGTGCGACAAGGACAAGAAGTCTTCGCGGTTGGAAATCCCGGCGCTGCGATGCTCTTCAGCGTGACGAAAGGCATTGTGAGCGCCGTTGACAAATTTCCTAACGCCGGGCTGGGGACGTGGATTCAAACGGATGCGCAGCTCAACCCGGGAAGCTCGGGTGGGCCGTTGGTGAATATGCAAGGAGAGGTGGTCGGAATCACTACCTCACGACCAGCCGCTAAAGACGTGATTGGCATCGGTTTTGCGTTGAGTTCGTCGGACCTGATTCGCATCCTGCGCAACTTCTATCCGAACGAGAACGCGCTGGCGGAGTCATTGGCCGCGCCGAAAGATGCCGCTACGGTCGGGCCAACTCATCTCACCGAGAAATCCCGTGAGAAGGCAGACGATCGGTCAGACCGAAGTGTGGGTTCAAACGACCATAGCGCAATTTCGGCTGCTTTCGGGATTGTTGATGTCCGTGGTCCTGCTGGTTCAAGGATTGAGCTCGACGATGTCATCGTTGGAGATGTTCCAGCGTCTTTCAAATTGCCACCCGGAGTACACAAGTTGGTAGTGATTTTGCCCGACAACACTCGCAAGCCGCAGTTTGTGCACGTGGTACCGAATAGCGAAGTTACAGTCGAGCCTCCTCAAATCCCTAAGCCACAACCGCA
>JAFAZL010000332.1 GCA_019239815.1 Acidobacteriota bacterium | reverse complement strand
GCGGCGTATTCGAGATTGCCGACGGGATACACGCGGGCGGGAAAGCCACGGAGCGAGTTGACGAGCGTTTTGCGGCCTTCGGGATCGGCCATGGCGGCGACGACGTCAACCGGTTTGTTGAGCGCGAGGTAGACGTGTTCCTCGGGCGCGGTGATGAGTTTGCCGGCGGCTTCGACTTTGTCGGTGGCGAGGTCAGCTTTGGTGCCGAGTTCGGTTACGACTTTGCCGTTGACGCGGACCTGGCCGCTGAGGATGAGCTGCTCGGCGTGGCGACGAGATGCGACGCCGGCTCGGGCGATGAGTTTTTGAAGGCGTTCGCTGGGCATGGGTTAAGACAGAAATTTGAAACTAGAAATTGGAAGTTTGAAATCCAAAAAATTTAGAAACTTGGCCACCGCAAATGGTTCGATCCTGGCGTCCGGTGTTGAGACCTTAAACAGCTACTCGCCGGCGGCAGCGCCTCGCGATTTTTCAGGTTCGCTCGGCGACTCGTTTTCGGACGTCGCTTGCTCGCTCGATTGTTCCTCTGCGTTTTCGGAGGCTTGTGCGGTCGGCAGCGGTTCGCGCTCGGGTTCGGCGTCGGATGAGTAGAACTGGGCCGGAGCTTCTTCGGCTGGGACATCGCTCGACGACAAGGCGGCCAAGGAGTCGGCGCTGACTTCGATTTCGATGCCTTGGGTTAGCTGAGCCAAAATTTCGTCGGAGATCTCGTGTGCGGCCGATTCGGCGTCGGTCGACGACTCATACTCCATTGCTGCCGTCGGAGATTCAGTAGTATCCATGCTTATGCTGTCGGCGGGCGGCGTTTCGGATTGAGCGAAGGCTGGCTCATAGAACTCGGAATGAGCGGAGATAGGCTCAACCTCGCTTGGCTGCTCAGTAGATGCACGCTCACCGTGAGATTCGGACTCTGTCCCGACCGCATCTGTGTGTTGCGCCTGTGGATCTGCCGACTCGAGCGATTCCATATGATGCTTCTCGGAGATTGCTTCAACGGCTTCGGATGCAGGCTCCGGCGATTCCGCTACTGCGTCGGAGGGTTTTGATTCGCCAGCTGAAGTAGCGGCCATTTCGGCGGTGTGAGCAGCGATCGCTTCAGCGACGTCGGTGGAAATCGATTGCTCAAACTGTCTGGGGATAGAGTAGTCCTCTGAACCCGCGGCAGCTGCTTCGGCTTTCGGAGTGGCTGTTTCACCAGTTTCTATAGCGCCCGAATCGGCAGCTGCTTCGGCTTCGAGTTCAGCTGCAGCTTCGGCTTCGGTCGGTTCGACTGAGTCGAGCACGCTTTCGTCACCGGTTTCACCTTCAGCGACGCCTTCATCGGTGCCGAGGGCTTCGCGGGCGAGCGCTTCGAATTCCTTGAGGCTTGGAAGCTCGCCCAGATCGCTCAGGCCGAAACGCATCAGGAATTCTTTCGAGGTCCGATACAGAATCGGGCGGCCGATGACTTCCTTGCGGCCTGCGGTGGTGATGAGCTTCTTGTCGAGGAGCGTCTTGATCACGCCGGACGTATTGACGCCGCGGATTTCCTGGATTTCGGGTGCAGTGACGGGCTGTTTGTATGAGATGACCGCGAGTGTTTCGAGGGCAGGCATCGTGAGGCGTAGAGGCGGGCGTAGGCTCTTGATGAAGCGGCGCACGAGATCGTGGTGCTGCGGCTTGGTGTACATCTTGTATCCGCCTGCGACGCCGCGGATTTCGATACCGCGATTGTCGGCCGCGTAGCTGGCAATGAGTTCGTCGAGTGCGACCTGGACTTCAGCCTTGGGCTCGCCAAGAGCTTTGGCGAGCTGCTCGATGGTGGCTGGCTCGTCGGCGGCGTAGATGATGGCTTCGAGGGCGGCCTTGCGCTCGTCGGAGCTCATCGAGCTGACAGGTTCGGGCGGCGTGCTCACAGCCGATTCCGCCGCGACTGACGCTTGCGCCGTCGGCTCCTGTCCCGTATCCGGTGCCGTCCCAGAACTGGCGTCCGAATGGACGCTGGGATTGGCTTCGGACTGTGGGTTATTACCGTCGAATTGTTGGGTTTCGTGGTCCACTATTTGTACTCTTCGTCGATCTGGCGGAGCCCGCCGGATTCATCAAACACAAGCTCGAAAGACTTGCCCTTCTTGAGAACAATTTCGCCGAATTGCTTTTCCTGAGCAAGTCCAATCGCCTGGAGTTTCACCATTTCCAGGACGGCGAGGAACGCGACGATCATCGCATGTCGCGAGGGGCAAGCTTCAAAAAATTCGATCAGGCGAACGGAATTGTCGTCGCTGGCGAGGATTTGGGCGCGAAGCTGCGCCATCATCTCGGCGACGGTGAAAGTCGGATGCTTGAGGTCGATGCGCGCGACTTCTTTGCGGCGCTCCAGGACCTGCTGGAAGACTTTGACGAGATCGACGAGGGAGACGACGAGTTCGCCTTCGGTGCCTTCGTCGTTGTAGAGCGATTTGTCGGGCCTGGACCAGACGTTTTCTTCGATTTGCTGCTTTTGATAGAGAAGTTGGGCGGCGTTTTTGAATTTCTCATGTTCGACTAGGCGTTGAACAAGTTCGGCGCGCGGGTCGGCGGCTTGTTCTTCCGGGCTCGCCAGCGGGTCGGGCGGGAGAAGCATCTTCGACTTGATGTAAATCAGCGTGGCGGCCATGTAGATGAAGTCGGCCGAGACGTCTACGTTCAGCTCTTCGAGCTTGTGGAGGTAGTCGAGGTATTGCGAGGTGATTTTTGAGATTTGAATGTCATGAATGTTCATCTCCTGCTTCTTGATGAGATCGAGCAGGAGGTCGAGGGGGCCCTCGTAGGTTGGGATCGTGATTTTGTAGGGGGATGCCATTTTCAGTTGCTGTTACCCGATGCTATATCACTGCGTTTCTTGTCCCAACCGAAAACGGCCTCGCGAACGCGAGACATCGTTGTTTGTGCTTCGGCTCGAGCTGTTTTTGAGCCTGCTTCGATGATTTCAATGACGCGCGCTGGATGCTTTTCGTATTCGAGACGGCGTTCGCGGACGGGGGCGATCCACTGAATTAGATGATCGGCCATTTTTGATTTGCATTCAATGCAGCCGATGCCGGCGGTGCGGCAACCGTGAGCGGCCCAGTCGAGCGTTTCCTGAGGTGAGAAGAGCTTGTGCCAGTCGTAGACGGGGCAGACGTCGGGGTTGCCAGGATCGGTGCGGCGTTTGCGGGCGGGGTCGGTGACCATCACTTTGGTTTTGGAGCGGATGTCGGCGTCGGACTCGCTGAG
>JAFAZL010000282.1 GCA_019239815.1 Acidobacteriota bacterium | reverse complement strand
TCGAGTACTGACTCTGCCGCTGGTAATGGCCCTCGTAAATGGCGAACGCTATCTAGTGTCCATGCTCGGAGAGAATGTGGACTGGGTTCAAAACGTTAGAGCCGCTGGTGGCAACGTTATACTCCGGCACGGTCGCCACGAGAACGTACACTTGGAAGAGCTTCCGGTAGGTCAGCGCGCGCCTGTGTTGCAGGCCTATCTAAAGCGTGCGCCCGGAGCACGACCGCATATTCCGATCAACAAAAATGCCCCTATCTCTGAATTCCAGGACCTCGCGGCGCAGTTGCCGGTATTCCGCGTTGTTTCCTTGGGTGATAAGGCCCCTTGCTAACCGGTCGCCACACACACTCATGCTGACTGCCACTAAGCTCCTGCACACGGTGATCTGGGCAGTCTTGGTGGCGTGCATCTTGGGTCTGCCGGTCGCGGGCGTGTCACGCCGATTTCGTTGGACTGGAATTCTCAGCGTTATTGTACTTGTCGAATGCGGTCTACTCGCCATCAACGGCGGCAGGTGCCCGCTGTCCGATCTGGCAGCTCGATTCACGGTTGATCGTGGCCCCAATTTCGACATTTTCCTCCCCGCGTGGCTAGCTCAACGCAACAAAGTGATTTTTGGCTCGGTCTTTGTTGTCGGGGAATTAGTCGTGATTGGATGCTGGCTCCGAGAGAGGTTTGCTATTTCACCCCGCGCGGCGAGTAACCCAATTTCCACACCGAGCGAGGGAGATCATAGTCGTGCGAGTTCTTGAGGCGGGCGCCTTGTACTTCTCGCTCGTGTTCGCAGCAGGCTTTGTGCTTGGAGCGATCCGCACACTGTGGGTCGCTCCCCGTATCGGCACTAGGATCTCTGAACTAGCCGAAATACCTCTCATTTTGGTCGTCATTTTCTTGGCATCTCGTTGGACAGTCGAACTCGTCAAAGTGCCCTATACACCTCCATTTCGGCTCGGGATGGGGTGCGTCGCACTCATCCTTATGTTGATTGCGGAATTTGGATTCGTGCTTTGGATCCGAGGTCTTACCGTGAGTGATTACATAGCCACACGAGATCCCGTTTCGGGGACTGTGTATTACCTGACGCTTGTCGTGTTCGCGATCGTCCCCTTTCTCGATAGCACGCTCAATGCCGCGCGCCGCACCCAATGACGAGTTTAACTGTCGAGCCAGACATCACTCGATAATTGACTTAACGACTACTCACCACTAACATTCTCGCCAAGACTTCTCATCCGAACGCGCTAAATGATTGGCCAAATCTTCTCCCATTACCGTGTCCTTGAAAAACTCGGTGGCGGCGGGATGGGAGTTGTCTATAAGGCCGAGGACACACGTCTAAAGCGCTTCGTTGCTCTCAAATTTCTCCCGCCCGACACAGTTCGCAATTCCATTGCCTTAGAACGATTTCGGCGCGAAGCCGAAGCTGCCTCAGCACTCAATCACCCCAACATTTGCACGGTTTACGACATCGGTGAAGTCGACGGACAGCCTTTCATCGTGATGGAACTACTGGAAGGCCAGACGCTGAAACAGCGTATGGCAAGTAATAAAATTTCGTTGTCTCAGACCTTAGACATCGCCATCGAGGTTGCGGACGCTCTCGAAGCTGCCCATGCAAAAGGCATCATCCATCGAGATATCAAACCAGCGAACCTTTTTGTGACCACGCGCGGCCACGCAAAAATTCTTGATTTCGGATTGGCAAAACTTGCTGACGCGGAGAACGAGTCATCCGCAGGAGCAACGCTGACCGAGGATTTGCAGACGACGCCCGGTATGGCGATTGGCACAATCGCTTTCATGTCCCCGGAACAGATACGTGGCGAACCTCTGGATGGGCGTACCGACCTATTCTCCTTTGGCGTAGTCCTCTACGAACTCGCGACAGGCAGGCATCCTTTCGAAAGCGACACCTCGGGGAAAACATTCGAAGCGATCCTTAGTCGTCAATTAACGCCTCCCTCCCAAATAAATCCCAAGATCCCTGCGGACTTGGACCGGATCGTCGACAAAGCGCTGGAGAAGGATCGCGAAGTGCGGTATCAGCACGCTTCGGACATTCGCGCCGATCTTAAGCGCCTCATCCGAAGCACCGACTCAGGGCGTACGGGAATGGCGGCTGCTGCTGTCGCGGAAAAAAAATCAGGAAGCAGGAGTTGGGTCATTTTTTTCATCGCCATAGCCGTTGCCGTAGCGTTTGCCGGTCTCGCTTACAAACTCTCGTGGTTCCGCACGCAAATGAAAAAACCGATGATCCTTCGCGA
>JAFAZL010000419.1 GCA_019239815.1 Acidobacteriota bacterium | reverse complement strand
TCTGGAAGAAATTCCTACGGGTACTCATTTGAGGCCTCCGGCGAATATCTACATCCATTGATTCGATTGAATGGAAAGTGGCGCAATCAATTTGCGGGCGCACAGGCGCGAACGCTCAGTTACGAAAGAAGGTGCGAAAGGATGTGGCGGAAATCAGGTGCGAAGAACTGTGAGATTTGCGAGCGGAATACTTTGTTGAGGAGAGTCTTTCGACGACGTTAAATTGCGGACATGACTACTCAAACCGACTGCATGCATCGGTAGATCGACCGGAAACAGTGAATTGGCTGCGCTGACAAATTCCAGTCGAATAGAAAAGTCAGAACCCGGGAGAATTGCGAGAGGCGATGTCCGCTGATCACAGGAGGTTTTCGATGACGGCGACAATGCGTCGGAATCGGCCTGCGCGGACGTATCCGGATGATGGCAACCCTCGGATTCGGCAGAAATTGCGTTTGTCGAGCAATGAGTCATCGTTGCGCAAAGAGACCCGCATGTCGGCACGAACAGCAGCGCGACGACAGTGGCGAGCGCGACGATCGATCTTTGGAGATTGGGAAAAGCGCGCATTGGTGACAGGCTTAGTTTACCCGAACCTAGACGTGACCGCCCGCTTCATCTGCGGCGAGGTGCGAAGAAGCGGGCGGCGATTACATTGATGCGATACGCCGGATTAGCGCGAAGGCGATGAGTTCGATGGCGCTGCGCCATCCTTGTTGAGTTGGAGCGAGATGCGCTTGCCGCCGGGATAGATGGAGGACAACTGTTTACTGCCATCCGGTCCATCTGTTGTACCGATGGCATCGTCGGGATTCGCGGATGGTTCCTGTTTGACCTGAGCCGCGAACGTCGCGACCGTGTCTTTGCCTTTCGTCAGCGTTACCTGAACGTTGGGCCCGTCACCGGTCCATTGCGCGGTGTATTTGCCGGAATTGAGAATTTTGCCGTCGACCGTGACTTTTTGGTCGATGTGGATGGTGGTCTTGTAGGCTTCAGCGGCGATAACGCCGGAGGCGAAGAGAATCGCAGCTGAAACGAACGCTAATGCGAGTTTAGGGATTTTCATCTACGGGGCTCCTTAGGTTTTCCGTCCACTTCGACCACGCACCGTTCCTAGCGATACGATTCCGTCTGTATATATTTAGATGGATCGGTGGTCGGGTCGCGTTACTGAGGAAAATACTGTATGCGGGGCGAGATTAGCGACCGTGATGCTCGGAGTTGAGCACGACTTTTCCCGCCATCGAGCGATAGACAAAGGTGAAATAAATCGTGACCAGGATCATACCGATGATCCACCAAACCAAGCCGACCTTGAGACCGTAGTCGGACGCTTTGGCTGCGTCGATCGTCATTGAATAGATCGGATCCCGGGCCGGCAGAACCATGGGATAGACGCCGAAGACGACGCTAGTGAGCATGCCGATAAGATAGGCGCACGACGCAAAAAACGCCTTCCGTTCATCGTGTTTGACGAGTTCAAATTGAATTCCAGCGAGTCCGGCGACGGCGAGAGCCGGGAAGATGAAGCCCCACGGGTAGGTTTTCAGGTTGGCTTTGACTTGCGGCTGAACCTGCCAGGTGACGGCGGTCACGGCTAGAGTCAAGCCGAAGATCGGATACCACAACTTGTGTGCGAGTTGATGAGCACGCTCGCTGACCGCGCCGCTCGTTTTAAGGGTCACCCACAACGCGCCGTGCATGAGCAGCGCGGCGAGCGCCAATAGGCCGACCAGAATCGTGTACCAATCAAGGATGCCGACGTTGTCGCCGAGAAGGAAGTTCGTCCACAACGGCTCGAAGAAGTAGCCGCTGGAATCGAGAGGAACCCCGCGGACGACATTGCCGAGTGCGGCGCCAAAAAAGACAGCGAGCAAGAGACTCGAAGCGCAGAAGAAGAAGTCCCAGAGGGGAAG
Organism: Acidobacteriota bacterium; assembly: GCA_019239815.1. Next base: position 962 of record JAFAZL010000419.1, on the reverse strand, counting down.
CCAGACTTTGCTGTTGATGTGATTGCGAAATTCTATGGAAGTGCCGCGAAGAATAAGCAGCCAGAGAACCATCATCAACGGAAGATAGAAGCCGCTGAAGCCGCTGGCGTACAGAGCGGGGAAGGCGAAGTACAGCGTGCCGCCGGAAGCGAGGAGCCAGACTTCGTTGCCGTCCCAGACAGGGCCGATGCTGGCGATGACCTGCCGGCGCTCTTCGTCGGTTTTTGCGACGAAGAGATGGATGGCGCCGGCACCGAGGTCGAAACCATCGAGGAGAACGTACATCGTGAGCATGACCGCGACGAGGCAGAACCAAAGTGTGCCCATGTTGTCGTCTCCTTTCTGAAGAACGCGATGACGCGCACTTCGCGAACGATTTCAGTCGGCGGCAAGAATCGCGGCGGTCTCAGGATCGAGAGGCGCGTGCGGTTCAGGGCCAATTTCGATTTCGCGATAGACGAGAAAAAGCCAGAGCATCGCGAGGATCGTGTACATCCCCATAAAACCGATGAGCGTGAACCAGGTGTTGCCGACGCCGACCTTAGGCGACGCACCCTGCGCGGTGCGCATGAGGCCATAGATGAGCCATGGTTGGCGGCCGAGTTCTGCGGTCATCCAGCCGGCGGTGTTGGCGATGTATGGGAAAGGCACCGCGGCCATGATGATCCAGAGCATCCAGCGCGATGTGTAGAGCTTGCCGCGCCAGAGAAGAAACGCGGCGACGACCATGATGGCGATGAAGAATGTGCCGAGTCCGACCATCACGTGATAGCTGTAGTAAAGGAGAGGAATCGTGTCCGGCCACTGATCTTCGGCGAATGCGTTGAGGCCGCGAACGTTGGCCTTCCAGCGGCGGAAGGTGAGAAAGCTGAGCATGTTGGGAATTTCGAGCGGATTGTCGAGCCGGCGCGATTCCATGTCGGGTTGGCCGAGGATGGCAAGCGGCGCACCCTTGCTCGTGT
>JAFAZL010000049.1 GCA_019239815.1 Acidobacteriota bacterium | reverse complement strand
AATATCGAGGAGGAATCCAAGCACTTGCCCCTTCGTGTAGTACGAAATGCTGTTCGCCGGCCGGTTGTAGAGCGGATATTTCTCAAACCACGCATCCAAACTCGACTGCTCCGCGCTCTGCCACTTATTCGCCGGTCGCGCTTCAAGTTCTCCGACCTGCTGGCTGAAATCGTCGTAAAACTGTGTCTTGTTCCACAGCCCGGTCCGCACCATCGTGTACGCCGCGTAAGTATTCGTCACACCCTCAGCAAACCAGAATGCGCGCGAGTATTGCTCCTTTGTGAAGTCGATCGGATCCATCGCCGCCGGATGAATCCGCTTCACATTCCACAGATGAAAGAATTCATGCGCGCCGATGTTGGCAAACTCGTCGTCCGACCGCACCGAAATCGCGGTCGAGTCCATATGCTCCATTCCGCCACCTTCGCCCGTCGCCGCCTTCCCGAAGCGCAACAAAAACGTGTATTCCTTATACGGCGCGCCTTCCATCAACTTCACTTCATACGCCACAATCCGTCGCAATTCTTCTTGCAGAACTTTCTTCCGCCAGTCGTCGCCAAGCACGACGACATGCACCGGCGGTCGCGCATCCGGCACCTCAAACTGTTCGATCTTCCCCGCTTGGATCGGCGAATCGGTGAACTCATCGTAGTTTGCCGCGCCGAATGTGAGTTTCTTCGCCCGGCTGATCCGCTCAACCAATTGCAGAGACGCGCCTGCTGCGTTCCACGCCTCCGGCATATCCGCCAGCGCCAGCGACACTTCCTCGTCTCGCCGGTTCGGAACATACATGCAAATCATCGCCGGATTGATGAACGCCGAATCACTATTCAACTCGGTCCCGAACGGCCCGCCGTCTTCCCAAAACGTATCGTAGCGAACCGTTACGGTGCCGTTTGCTGTGATCCGCCAAGTCTGCTTGTCTAGTTTTTCGATTGGAGCTGGTTTGCTGTCGACCACCGCCTCGACGCGCTGCACATGCATCGCGAAGTCGCGTACCTGATACAACGCATTCCACGCAGGCATTGCCACGACGACTTCGCCCGAAACGTCGGGAATCTCCATCGTGACGTGAAACAGATGCTGCTCCGGATGCACCACCGAAACTGTGTAGTGAATCGCCGCATGAACTGGCGCGGCAATAAAGGTCACCGCAACAAGAAAAACCCACCGCGCTCGCGCGGCGATCACCGGCGAGTCGCCTCCACGGGAACTTCAGCGCCCAATTTCTTGAGCAGCTTGTCGCACAATCCGTCAAAGCTGCCGTTCGACATCACCAACAGCAAATCGCCGGGCTTCGCTTCGGCTGACAGATAATCCGCAATGGAATCGGCGCCTTCGAACGCCCGCGCGTCCTTGCCGAGCGCGCGTACGCTCTTCGCCACCGCTTCCGGAGCGAGCCGGTTGTCGTCGCCAAGCTGCTGTGCACGAAACACTCCGCCCAGCACCACGCGATCGGCCGACGCGAGCGCCTTCGGCAACGAATCTTCAAAAACTTTGCGCCGCATCGAATTCGACCGCGGCTCCAGAATTGCCCACAGCCGCTTGTCGGGCCAACGCCCACGCGCCGCACGGATCGTCGCTTCCACCGCCGTCGGGTGATGCGCAAAATCGTCAACCACCAGAATCCCGCCGCGCTCGCCTTTAACGTCCATACGCCGCTTCACGCTGCGGAATGTCGAAAGCGATTCCTTCAGTACGTCGACCGGAATCCCCCGCCCATGAGCCACCGCGATCGCCGCGCACGCGTTCAACACGTTGTGGCTTCCCGTCGCCGCCAACTCGAAATCGCCAAACGCTGCCCCGCGATATTTCAGATGAAAATTCATACCCGCATCGTGCGGTGCAACTTTGCTCGCAACCCAATCGTTCTGCGCCGTCAATCCATACGTCTCCACCGGGCAAAACGCCTTGGTCGCCGCAGCCCGCAACGCCGGTCCCGACTGCTCGATGTCCCCCCAAATGACAACACGCCCGCTGCGCGGCACTAGATTCACCAGCCGCTTGAACGCCAACTGATACACCTCAAAGTCCGCGTAAATATCCGCATGATCGTATTCCAGCGAAGTGACGATCAGGCTGTCCGGGTGATAGTGAAAAAATTTTGGACCGCGATCCCAAAACGCTGTCTCGTACTCATCGCCCTCGAGAATGAATTCGTCGCCATTCTCGAGCCCGTAGCTCTTCCCAAAATTTTCCGCTACGCCGCCAACCAGAAAATTCGGCTTCCGCCCCGCCACGTGAAAAATCCACGCCAGCATCGCCGTCGTCGTGGTCTTCCCATGCGTTCCGCTGACCACGATCGAATGTTTTCCCGGCAAAAATTCTTCTTCCAGCATTTCCGGCAGCGATCGATACGGAATCTTCCGATCGAGCACTTCCTCAAGCTCCGGATTCCCGCGTGCGATGATGTTCCCGACCACAACGAGATCCGGCTTCGGATCGAGATGCTTCGCATCAAAGCTGTGAAAAAACGAAATCCCCATGCTGTCGAGAAATGTCGAAGCCGGAGGATACACACCGGAATCCGAACCGGTAACGCGCCATCCTTTCTCTCGCAGCATCCCGGCAAGGGGCGACATCGCCGATCCCCCTATCCCGATCACGTGCACGTGCTTCCCTTTGGTCATGGCGTTACCGCGCCCTCCAGAATCTCAAGCGTTCTCACTCCGCTCGCGCTCAATCGCGCGCGCACACCCAGCGGCACCGTTAACATTGGACGTGCGGTGTGCCCAACCGGCGCGCCGAACACAATTGGTATTCCGAGCGGCTTCAAAATCCGTTCGCAGACATCCAGCACCGTCGGGCTGCCCTCCACCGGCGCCGCGCAATCGGGAAAGTCACCCAGCACGATCCCGCACACGTCTTTGAACTTGCCGGCCTGCTGCAAATGCATCAGCGCCCGATCAACTTGCCACGGTTTCATTCCGCGATCTTCGATCACCAAAATCGCCCCGTGCGTATTTAGCTCCCACGGAGTCCCAAGCGTCGTGGCAATCAGCGTTAGGCACCCACCGAGCAACACGCCTTCGGCAGTTCCCGACGACAGCGTGCTTCCCTGCAGCGATATCGACCACCCACCGTCGGACTTGCTGATCGCGTTACGAAAGCTCGCTTCGTCGTAGCCCTTGTCGGCTCCTGATCCAGCATCGAGCCCCGCAGCCACCATCGGCCCGTAAATCGAAGTCCACCCAAGCTTCTGCCACAAGAAAATCTGGAGAGAGGTGATATCGCTGAACCCAATCAAACACTTCGGCGCAACTGCCCCGATCTCCGCAGCAAGCGCATCGTCCAGCAAGTAGTTCGAACCGTAACCGCCACGAAGCGATATCAACCCCTCAATTTGAGCATCGCGCAGCGACTCCGTGAACTCCGCGCGCCGCGCGGCAATCGACGCCGCGAAATATCCGTGCAACGTTCGCGGACCGCTAAGTTCCACGGCAAATCCGAGCCGCAGCAACTCCGCAACGCCGCGTTCTTCCGGTTCCTTAATTCCCGGCGACGCAGGCGCAATCACCGCCAGCCGCGAGCCCGCATGCAACGCTTTCGGCTTCTGCACGCTCGCGTCGCTGCGACGCTGACCCGTCATGCCAATCTCCGATTCACTCGCCGTGGAAGCCGCGCCCATCAAGCCTGCCTCTCCACCGGCAGCATCTCAAACGTAATCCC
>JAFAZL010000008.1 GCA_019239815.1 Acidobacteriota bacterium | reverse complement strand
AAGACACACCCTTACGGTTTTCGGCTCGGTTACAACAAGCCGTGGAAGTCGCGCTGGTATGCCGACAAGGACTACGCCGACTTGCTGCACGAAGACGTCAAGCTGCGCCGCGAGCTGAAGGAAAAGCTCAAGAGCGCAGGCATCAGCTCGATCGACATCGAGCGCGCGGCCAACAAGCTTGTCGTGCGGATTTACACGGCGCGCCCCGGCATCATCATCGGGCGCAAGGGCGCGGAAATCGACAAGCTGAAGCAGGAGGTTTCAAAGCGCACCAAGCGCGAAGTGCACATCGACATTCAGGAAGTGCACCGTCCGGAGCTGGATGCGACGCTGGTTGCGGAATCCATCGCGCTGCAACTGGAAAAGCGCGTGGCGTTTCGCCGTGCCATGCGGAAGGCAGTGGACTCGGCGCTGCGTTTTGGCTGCAAAGGCATCAAGGTGCGCGTGGCCGGGCGTTTGAATGGCGCGGAAATCGCGCGCAAAGAGTGGTACCTGCAGGGCCGTCTGCCGCTGCAGACTCTGCGCGCCGACATCGACTTCGGCACCGCCGAAGCGAACACGACCTACGGCGTCATCGGTGTTAAGTGCTGGATCTACGGCGGCGAAAACGTTCCGAAGCGCGGCGCGAAGTTGCAGAAAGAACGCGAAGCGGCGAACGCAGGCGCGGCAGCCTAAGCTGCAGCAAGAAATCGGGTAACGAGGGAAGCGAGAACAAGCGATGTTGATGCCCAAGAAAGTGAAGTACAGAAAGCAGATGCGCGGCCGGCGCAACGGAAAGGCCTGGCGCGGCGGCGAGCTGTCATTCGGCGAGTACGGACTCAAGGCGATGGAAAATGCCTGGATCACCGACCGCCAGATCGAAGCGTCGCGTGTTGCGATCACGCGCTTTATCAAGCGCGGCGGCAAACTCTGGATCCGCATTTTCCCGGACAAGCCGTTCACCAAGAAGCCGGCTGAAACTCGTATGGGTAAGGGCAAAGGCGCTCCGGAAAAGTGGGTTTCGGTCGTGAAGCCGGGACGCATCATGTTTGAAATGGCGGGCATTGACGAGGCGACAGCACGTGAAGCGCTCGGGCTTGCGGCGCACAAGCTGCCGATCCCGACCAAATTTGTCAGCCGTGCGGGGAGCTTCTAATGCCGCGGCGTATTGAGAAAATTCGCGAAGCGAGCAGCAACGAGCTCGAGGCGCAGCACAAAGAGCTGACCGAGCAGATTTTCCGGCTCCGTTTTCAGCTCACCACCGGCCAGGCTGAAGCTCTAAAGCGGCTGCGTGAAGCGAAAAAAGATTTGGCGCGCGTCAAGACTTTGCTGCGCGCAAATGAATTGTCGGCGCAAACCAAGCAGGGCAAGACGAAGTCCGCGCCGGCTGCGGCAAGGAAGGCGTAATGGCAACCGAAACAACACAAGCAACCGCGCAACAGCCCGCGACCGAGGCGCACCACGAACGACAGGTGCTCACGGGTCGCGTGACCAGCGCGAAGATGGAAAAGACCATCGTCGTCGAAGTTCTGCGACTAGTGCAGCATCCGAAGTACCGCCGCGTCGTGCGGCTCTCCAAAAAATTTTACGCGCACGACGAAAAGCGCGAAGCCAAGCCGGGCGACACCGTGCGGATCGTCTCCTCACGGCCGCTCTCCAAGCTGAAGCGCTGGCGGCTGAAGGAAATCGTTACGCGGAATACGTCAGCGGAATAACGGAAAGCGAGAGGCAGACCAATGATTCAGATGCGAACTTGGCTGACCGTCGCCGACAATTCCGGCGCGCGTAAGCTGATGTGCATTTTGCCGGTGGGTGGCGACGCGGGTTTGAAAGCGGGACTTGGCGACGTCATCACGGCAGCGGTAAAAGAAGCGACGCCTGAGAGCCAGGTGAAAAAGGGCTCAGTCGTAAAAGCAGTAGTCGTTCGGATGCGCAAGGAGCGCCGCCGTAAGGACGGCACTTACATCCGGTTCGACGACAACGCCGCGGTGCTGATCAACGATGCAGGTGAGCCGGTGGGAACCCGCGTATTCGGTCCCGTGGCCAGAGAGCTGCGCGAAAAGAAATTCACCAAGATCGTTTCGCTCGCTCCGGAGGTTTGGTAAGCGATGGCAACGGCTTTGAAGCATCAACGGGCAGAACGTCACCGGATTCAGATCCGCAAGGGCGATAACGTGAAAGTGATGGCCGGGCGCGACGCGGGCAAGACCGGGCGCGTGCTCTCCATCAACGCCAAGACGAATCGAGTTGTGGTCGAACACGTCGCGATCGTCAAGCGCCACACCCGACCGAATCCGC
>JAFAZL010000834.1 GCA_019239815.1 Acidobacteriota bacterium | reverse complement strand
CGACTGAGATGCGGTCATGCGGCGCGGCCGGGAAATTAATGTGGGGTTTGTTTTGAGGCGCGGCGAAGATTGATTCCGGCATGGAGCCGGCGAGCATGGCGCCTGCGGCGAAAGTTGAGAGCGATTCAAGGAACGAGCGTCGCGTGTATGAGGTCATAGTTTTAATTTGTCACCGTGAATGCGCAAGGGATTCTACGATGCTTGGAGGCGTGCGCAAAGCGTTTCGAGCGTGAAGGTGGGTGAGTCTCACCGAGTGGCGGTATGGACAGTTTTGCGCCAAGGTTCCTCCACTTCACAAGCCGGCACGTTCACAGGAAGCGAACGCGAAGAAAAGGCGCCGGCTTGCTTCGGTCGGAATGACAGTTACGCGTGGTGCCAGCCACGTGGGTCGGCAGTTTTTTGTGGCGTGCTATTGTCTTGAACATCGGATTGTTCAGGGGAGCGGCGGAGAGTGCCGTTTTACCGACGAGATTTTCTTCAACAATTGATGGCGATTGGCGGCGGCTGGCCGTTGCGGCGGATTTTGCCGCGGATCGGCGATGGCGGAGGAGTTTTGCCACGTCCGGCTGCGGGTGGCCGGCACGCCTTTGAGGAAATTTTAGGGGCGAAGAGCGGGATTCGGTGGGTACATACGGCGGGGCTGTCGGCGGCGAAGCATTTGCCGGAGACGAGTGGAGCGGGGTGCGCGTTTTTTGATTTCGACAACGATGGATGGATGGACATATATCTTGTGAATAGCGGGAAGTGCGATTTTTACGATCCGTCGCCACCGTTGCGCAACGCGCTTTACAAAAACAATCGCGATGGAACGTTTACCGATGTGACCGAGAAGGCGGGGGTGGCGGGCGGCGGATATGGGATGGGGGTTGCGGCGGGCGACTACAACAACGATGGGTTTGCCGATCTGTACGTGACGCAGTATGGGCGAAGCATTTTGTATCGCAACAATGGCGACGGAACGTTTACGGATGTCACGGAAAAGGCGGGGGTGGCGGCGCCGGGCTGGGCATCGAGCGCGGTGTGGTTTGACTACGACAACGACGGGCGGCTCGATCTGTTTGTCTGCCAGTTTTGCGAGTTCAACAAATCGCTGAGCTGCGGCGTCGATAAAGACGGCACGCATCACTATTGCATTCCGCGGATTTTCAAGCCGCGGCCGAGCTGGCTGTTTCACAACAACGGAGACGGGACGTTTACGGACATGAGTCGCGAGACCGGGATTGAGCAGCATTTCGGCAAAGCCTGGGGCGCGGTGGCGACGGACATCAATAACGATGGTCGGATGGATTTGTTTGTGTCGAACGATACCGTCGCTAATTTTCTGTATGTGAATCGCGGCGGGCGATTCGAGGAGACGGGTCTGGCGGCGGACGTGGCGTACAGCGCGGACGGGCGCGCGCGATCGGGGATGGGCGTCGATTCGGCGGATTTCGATCAGGATGGGTGGATGGATTTGTTTGTGGCGAATATCGACGAGGAGATTTTTTCGCTCTATCGGAACAGCGGAGATGGGACGTTCGAAGATGTCGCGATGCAGCAGGGCATCGGAATGGCGACGCGCTGGATGAGCGGGTGGGGACTGAAGTTTTTTGATTATGACAACGATGGCGAACTGGATTTGATGCTGGCGAATGGATTTCCGGACGATCTGGTGGAAGAGTTTTCGCATGTCGTGACGTTTAAGGAGCCGCTGCTGCTGTTTCATAACGACGGGAAGAAATTTCAGAATGTGAGCGCGGGGAGCGGGCCGGTTTTTTCGAAGACGTTTGCGGCGCGGGGGCTGGCAATTGGGGATTTTGACAACGACGGCGCGGTGGATGTGTTGATTTCGGTGAATGACGCGGCGCCGGTCTTGCTGCGGAACAACGCGACGGGCGGGAATCATTGGCTTGGTGTGAAGTTGGTGGGGCAGAAGGCGAATCCGGATGCGATTGGGGCGCGCGTGACGTATGCGGCGGGGGATTTGCGGCGAATGCGGATGAAGGTGGGTGGCGGGAGTTTTTTGTCGTCGCATGATCCGCGGATGGTGCTAGGGATTGGTGCGAGGAAGAAAGTGGATTGGGTTGAGGTGAAGTGGCCGGAGCCGAGCGGTTCGGTCGAGCGATTTGAGAATTTGCCGATCGATCGATATGTGGAGTTGGTAGAGGGGAGTGGGAAGAGAGTTTGAGGCGGCGGTGAGGTTGGGTACCGGTCGATTGGAAAATCCGCACCCTCTGACTGCTGAGGGTGCGGCACCCGATTTGCGCCACACGGTTTACTCTGGGTAAGGCTCGCCTTCGCGGGCGATGCGGATGCGATGGTCGGTGAAGTTGTAGTGCATCTCGGGCAGGTAGACCTTTGGCATGTGGCAGGAGGCGCAGTTTTTTGTGGCGACGGGGCAAGATTTCGCTGCTGGCTCGGCGGATTGGGAGTTCGCGCTGGTTTGCGTTGACGACGTGGCGGCTGGCGGATTCTGCTGCGTGTTGTTTTGGTGGCAGCTCAGGCAGTTTTGATCGTAGGCGGCGATGTCGGTTTCGAGCGGCTTGTGCGGATCGTGGCATGCGGTGCAGGTGAGGCGGGCGTCGCCCTTGCGCCAACACTTGCTGCCTTCGAGGCGATACGGCTGGCTCTTCGCGTTTGAAACTCCTTTTACTCCGCTGAGTTTTACATCCCACCAGGTGGCGTGACACGCGCCGCAAAAATCGACTGCATCGACAGGGCTGAGTTCGGCGGCGTTGAAAATCGTGCCCTCGGGCTGCGGCGAAACGCCGGCGAATTTTGCAGCTTGCATGGCGGCGACGTGTTTTTTGCCGGGGCCATGACAGGCTTCGCAGGTTACGCCGGGAGTCAGAGTTTTCTCGGCGAAATTTCCGGCGATGTTGGCGCCCGTAGTATGGCAGGCGAAGCATCGCTGGATTTCGCTACGGTCGACGGGGCGATACATCGCCTCGTCGAGGTCTTTTGCGGAAGTGAGAGCACGGTCGGGCGTGAATTGAAGATTTTTCGTTGAGGAGAACCAGGTGACGCGGGCTTCGTAGAACTTGTCATCGTCTTTTTTGAAGAGCCAGGACTGGCCGACGCGATCGGTGCCGAAGGCCCAGGCGAGGGTGGCGGATTGCGAGCGCGAGCCGTCGGTGACAGTGTACGTGTTCTTGTTTTGGGCAGCGTCGGTTTTGATTTCGTAACGATATTTGTCGAATGCGAAGTTGAGCGAAGAGTGTGCGCGGAGAACTTCGGAAGTGTTCGCGTGCATGGCGGTGGCGCCCATCGCGGTGCGGGCTTGCGATTCGGCGATGGGGGCGTGGCAGTTGGCGCACGCTGCGGTGCCGACGAAGTCGTCGTGCGATTTCGCGTCTTGCGTCGGCCAGAAGCCGGGATCGGCGAGATGGTCGGCGGTGGAGAGTTGCGCGTGCAGACCGAACCTGGAATCGGGCGAACAAAAAGTGAGCGCGAAAGAGATTGCTACGGGGAGAAGCGACAGGCGTTTGATCAAGCGAACCATTTGCGGGAAAAAAGAAACGCCGGCTAGTGTGGAATGAAGGTGGAGTGAAAGCAAATGCGAGTGCGCTGGGAGCAACGATGCTTCCAGACGCAAGCGGCTGGATGAAGCTTACTCAGGGCTGGATGAGGCTTACTCAGGAATGATTGCTGCCGCGGAATTCGCGCGGTGCGATGCGGCGCGGCTGGTGGAGGCGCGAACGACGAGTTCCGGCTCGATGGCGATTTCGGCGACGTACTCGGAGGTGCCTTCGATGCGATCGATCAGAGTTTTTGCGGCGATTTGACCCATTCGTTCGAGCGGCTGGCGCACGGTCGTGAGCCCCGGATTGTTGAAGGCGGCAGCGGGAATATCGTCGAAGCCCATCACGCTGACGTCTTCCGGGACGCGGAGTCCAGCTTCGCGCAACGCCCAAATTGCACCGATAGCGGAAATGTCGTTGTAGGCGAAGAGCGCGGTGAAGTGCTGCTTGCGCTCGAGGAGTTGCTTTGCGATCGGATAGCCAAGCTGCGGAGTCGAAACGGTGCTCTCGATTTGTACTGTGAGTTCGGGCTTGATTGCGATGCCCAGTTCCTGCGCGGTTTCGCAGACGGCGGCCCAGCGTTCGCCGGAATCGGAACTGACGGGGTGGCCCTTGAAGAACGCGATGTCGCGATGGCCGAGATCCTTGAGATGCGTGAGTGCGAGCCGCGCCGCAACTTTGTGGTCGAGAACAACGTTGGTGACGTTCTCGACCTTGCCGTGACCGGCGACCGCAACCGTCGGAAGATCCAGCTTTTGTGTGATCGAAGTGTCGGTGGTGATGAAACCTTCGACGCCACGCGTCACGAGCATTTGAGCGTAGGTTTGCAGAAGCGTTTGGTCGTGGCGGTGAATCACGGTAAGGAAGAAAAAATTGTGGCGGCGAAGATATTCTTCGATGCCGCTGATGACGAGCGAGCCGTAGGCGTCGCCGATTTCTTCGGCGATGACGCCGATCGTGTAGGTGCGCTGCAAACGCAAGGAGCGCGCGAAATAGTTGGGGCGATAGTTGAGATCTTTGGCGGCGGCGAGGATGCGCTTCTTCGTGTGTTCGGGGATGGAACGCGCGGCGGCGGAATTATTGAGGGCCGCGGAGATCGTGCCGGGAGTCAGGCCCAGGTGGTCGGCGACGGTTTTCAGAGTGACTCGGGGGCCGCCCTTTTGGGCGGAGCTCTTCTTATTAGGGCTGTTCATGCCGAATAAAACTCCAAGATGGAGCCTGAATTGTCAGACCATGGGACAGGCACAATCGAACGTTAACGTACACACTACGCGAAAATGCTCCGGAATGTAACAGGGGACGTTCGATATGGGACGGTAGGCTGGGTGGAATTGGAGCGCTACGGTTTTCTGTAGGGTTCCCGGTCGGTTTGGGCCCCTCGCTTCCTCGAATTTCGGTCTCAAAATGGGACGAAATCGAAATCACACAATATCATTATTTTTGACGTAGAATATCATTATTTCTTCTTGACAGGATGAACCCCTCCGCTATCCTCATAATACAAATGTACTAGTCGAGGGACCGCGGGAGTCCGGTCCAAAACTCCTACCAAGCTGAACGAGTCAGCGAAGGTCTAGGTGTTCGCTGCTCAAAATCCGATGGCGAAAATCGTGCGATTTTCGCGCGCCGGACTGCAGTCAAATCGGAAGGGGTGTGCGAATGAAAATTGAATCGACCAAAAGGTTAACGCTCCGAAGCCTAGTTCGCTTCGGCGCGCTGATCTGTACGCTGCTGCTGATCGTGGCGGCGCCGTGGGTGACGAAAGCCCAGCAATATTCGGGCACGATCACCGGAACGGTGACCGACCCCAGCGGAGCGCCGATTGCGGGAGCGGCGGTGACGGTAACAAACACCGCAACGAACGCGAGCCACAACACGACGACGAGCGAGCAGGGCGTGTATGTCTTCGCGCAGTTGCCGGTTGGCGTGTACGATCTTCACGTCAAACAGGGAAGCTTCAAGGAATTCATCGCCAAAGCGGTGGAAGTTCACGTTTCGACTTCGACGGAAATCAACGCGAAGCTGGAACTGGGCGCCGCGAGCGAAATGGTGACCGTGGAAGCCAGCGCCGTGCAGGTGCAGACCAACACGGCGGAAGTCGGCGAAGTGGTGGAAGGGCGGCAGGTCCGCGAGCTTCCGCTGAACGGCGAAAACTTCATGAACCTCGTGACGCTCTCTCCGGGCGTTTCGACGGCAAACGATTTTAACGGCCGCGATAAAGGCTTGACCGGCGGTAGCGACTTTTCGGTGAACGGCAATCCGTACACCAACAACCTGTTCCTGGTCGACGGCGTGAACAACAACGACGTCGGCTCGAACCGCACGATTCTCGTGTATCCGTCGATCGACGCTATCGCCGAGTTTAAGATGCTGCGCAACTCGTATGGTCCGGAGTATGGACAGGCGTCGGGCGCGATCATCAGCATCACGACAAAGTCGGGCGAAAACCAGTTCCATGGCGGCGTCTTCTATGCCGGCCGCAACGACAAGCTCGATGCGAACGACTGGTTCTCGAACAACAACGGCACGGGCAAAGCGGAACTTCGACGCAATGACTACGGGTACAACTTCAGCGGTCCGATCAAGAAGGACAAGCTGTTCTTCTGGTGGAACCAGGAATGGAACAAGGAAGTACGCGGCGTTTCGGTTTCCGCTTGCGTGCCGACGGCGGCCGAAAAGGCGGGCAACTTCGCTGCTGATGCGGCGGCCATCGCCGCCGGCGGCAAGGGCACTTGCGGCGCAACGGCTCCCAATATCCCGGCGGCGTTGCAGGCACCAGGCAATCCGTTCGCGATTGCGAATCCGGATGCCGCGGGCTCTTTGCTCGCGCAATTCTATCCCGATCCCAACGTCGCCGGCGCGACGGGTAGTCAGAACAACTGGGTCGACCAGGAACGCACTAAGCCGAATTGGAGCGAGTGGAACGTTCGCGGCGACTACGACGTCACGCGCAACAACCGTATTACCTTCCGCTGGACGCAGGACTCGTGGACCAGCCCGGCGCCGAACCCGAACCTGTTCTGGGGTTCGTCGTTTTTCCCGACGGTTAACTCGGACTGGAGCCAGCCTTCGAAGAGCGTGATGGGCAAGTTGACGTCGCAAATCAGCTCAACGATGGTGAACGACCTCGAATTCGGTTACGGTCACAACGCGATCATCACGACGTTGGCGGGCACCGACCCGGGCCTCGTTGCTCAAATCAACGCGGCGATTCCGACCGCATGGCCGGCATCACTCAAGCAGTCGGGCGGTTTCATCAACGGCGGCGCAGCATGGGGAGGTTTGCAGCCCTATGGTAACGGCCAGTCGCTGTGGAACATTGCGCCGTACACGAACCACGAAGATCTCTACGCGGTGCAGGACAACATCTCGAAGGTTCACGGCAACCACCTCTTCAAGGCGGGCATTTACTACAGCTCGAATGCGAAGGATGAATTCAACAACGGCGGAAACGACCAGCCGGCGATCAACGCGGCCGACGGGCAGGTTTCTGTAAAGACAACGAACCAGCTCGCAAACCTCTTGATTCCGGGCCAGCTCTTCACAACATCGGAAAACAGCGTGAACGGGCTCGCACAAGTGGTCTGGCACGACATCGAGTGGTACATCGGCGATTCGTGGAAGGTGAGCCGCAAGCTGACGATCAACTACGGCTTCCGGTGGTCGTTCTATCGGGAACCCTACTCACAGACAAATACGTGGGCGTCGTTCAGTCTCGCGGATTACAACCCCGCCCTGCCGGCTTCAGATGCTTGCAACGGCGTCATCATCGTGCCGGGTACGAGCCCTTGCACCGCAGCCGCAACACAGCTTGCGTCGCTGGGCATTTCGTTGCCGCTTTCGGCCGGAACGATCGGACCGAACAGCGCTCTGGTCCACAACAACAACCACAACGTTGCGCCGCGCTTGGGCATCGCGTGGGACGTGTTTGGTGACGGCAAGACGGCGATTCGCGCCGGCATCGGTCAGTTCTTCCAGCGCGAACTGGTCGGCATCGATGAAGGATTGGCACGCACCGCGCCGTTCGTCATCAACGCCACTGACGTGCGTACGCTCGAAACGCCCGCGCCTCTCGCGAATCCATCGGTTTCGCCGAACGCGGCGAAGGATCCATCGGCGGTTACTCCAAACAGCTGGCAATGGAACTTGTCGGTTGAGCGGGAACTCGCGCGCAACACCGCATTGCAGTTGGGATATGTCGGCAACACCGGCATCCACCTGACGTCGATGGCGGACCTCAACGCGATTCCACAGGCAGATTGGGTTCAGGGCGCATTTCTGACCGGCACCGCGCTGAACGCCTTGCGTCCAGCGGGTAACTTCGGAACGATCGGCTTGTTCGCGCGTGGTGGCCACTCGAGCTACCACTCGCTGCAAGCGTTGTTCCGGTCGCGTCTGGGCAACTTCTCGTCGTTCCAGGCGTCGTACACGTATTCGCACTCCATCGCAGACGTGGAGCTCGATAATTCATCGGGCAGCGTCAACGAGGAAGCGTTCACCAATCCGGCCAACACCGGCATCGACAAGGGCAACACGAACATCAATCGGCCGCACATCTTCGTGGCCAACGAAGTGTTCTATCTGCCTAAGTTCGCCAACCGCAGCAACATGGTTCAGAAGACGGTCGGCGGCTGGGAACTCAACAGCATCGTCAGCGTCGAGTCGGGTGCGTCGTTGAGCGTGTTCTCGAACGGCGCCAGCGGAGTGGGCGGCAGCACGCTCACATCGCTGACCGGCACCGGCTTCAACAACAACAACCGTCCGAACATCACGGGCATCGGTTGCAACGCCGGCGAAAACGGCAAGCAGATCCTGAACCCGGATGCCTTCAGCTTTGTGGGCTACACGCTCGGAACGATCGGGAATGCGCCGCGCGGCTACTGCGTCGGACCCAACAATCGTAACGTGGACGTGCAACTGGCGAAGAACTGGACCTTCCACGAGCACTACAACCTGAAGTTCAGCATGGACTTCTTCAACATGTTCAACCATGCGAATTTCTTCGGCAACCAGCTCGAAGGCACCGGCTTCAGCGCCAGCAACCTGGTTTGCGGCAGCGCGGCGACGCCGTGCAGCCCGACCAACAACATCGTCACCGGCCAGACCGGCAGCCCGAACGCGAACTTCGGGCAGGCATCGGCTGTCCATCCGGGACGCGAACTTCAGTACACGCTGAGGTTCTCGTTCTAGAGACGAAGCAAAACTACTGTCATATGCGACGGCGGGACTTGAATTCTCGAGTCCCGCCGTTTTACCTTTTTTGAGAGCCGATTTTGAGTCGTAATTTTCAGCACGTTCGAGACGGAGTGAAGGCCGGCGATATTTTTTCTCGAGGTCGCCGGTCTTCCGTATTCGTTCTCGGCTTTTTTCTTTCCGCCGGATTTTCGCTGGCACATTCCGGATTGGCACACGCGCAAGCACCCGCAACACCGCAGAAGCCCGCCGCTAGGCCTGCGGAGAAGGTCCCAGCGAAGCGAAGTCCGAACGCCGCAGAGTCTGGGTTACGCGAGCGCTTGGATGCCGCGCACGCGGCGCAACGCGGCGGCGATCCTGCTGCCGTGGCGCAAGCGAACGTGCGTCTGATTGCCTTGGCCCTTCGTGAAATTGGGCAACTCCGCCTGCTGGAGGCCGCGTATCCACAGGCGATCGAGTTGTATCGCCGTTCGCTCGATTTTGAGGATGTGGCGGATACGCGCGCCGATCTGGCGATCGCGGAGTTGCAGCAGGCGCATCCCGATGAAGCGCTGGTTGATGTAGGCCGCGCACTCGCGTCGGACCCGAAGAACGCGCGCGCGTACAACGTACAAGGGCGCGCCTGGATCGCGAAACAGGAATACGCAAAGGCGGCAGTGTCGCTGCAACGCGCAATGGCGCTCGAGCCTGAGCCCGATGTCGAGACGGTGTACTCGCTGGCGATTTGCCTTCTGCAGACGCACAGTCCCAAAGACAAGGAGCGCGCCGGCCAGATTTTTGACCAGATGGTGCAGGTGAATGGCGACAGCGGGTCGCTGCGCGTGCTTTTTGGCCGCGCCTACCGCGACGCCGACGACATGCCGACCGCGATTCGCGAGTTTCAAAAGGCGATCGCGATGGATCCGCGGACGCCGCATGCGCAGTATTTTCTGTCGCTTGCGCAGCTTGCGCTGAACGAGTGGAAGCCGACTCCGGAAATCCGGGCAGGCTTCGCGAAGGCCGTTGAACTGTTTCCACGCGATTATTTGGCGAACTACATGTTAGGTTTTCTGGCATCGTCCGAACGTGATTACGCGGTGGCAGATCGATATCTGAAGGTTGCGATCGAGATCAATCCGGCGCTACCGGAACCCTGGCTTTATCTTGGTCTGGATGCCTATGGACAGACCGACAACAAACACGCCGAAGAGTATTTCCGCAAGGCGATCGAGCTGACAGGCACGGACGAGGCGCGCTCGAACTATCAGATTCGGCGCGCTTACGTCGATCTGGGCCGCATCCTGGCGAACTCGGACCGCCACGACGAAGCCGAGGTTTACCTGACGAAGGCACGCGATCTGCAAAACAAGACGATGGAGCAAGGCCAGCAGAACGTGGCTTCACAGATGGCGTTGGCAGGCGGAGCGGGCTCGGCAGCAGCGATCGTGCCGCTGAATCCAAAGACGGAAGCGCAAGTCGCGCCACTATTGCCAGCGAATACCGACCCGTTTGCGCGCGTCGATGCCTCGGTTGTTGCGCGCGCGAATCTGACGCCACAGCAAAAAGTGGCGGCCGACGCGCAGGAGGATCGGTTGCGTTCGGTGCTGGGCCTGGCGTTCAACGATCTGGCCACGTCGGAAGCGGTTCGCGGCGAGTATATGGCGGCACTCGGACACTACCAAGAAGCGGAACGATGGGATCCGAAGATCACCGGACTCGCGAAGAACATCGGGCTGTCTGCGTTCAAAGCGAATAATTTTTCGGAAGCGATTCGCGGATTCTCGGCGGCGTTGAAAGAGAAACCCGACGCGAGGCCGGTGCGTGCGATGCTCGGTATGGCGTACTACGGCTCGGATAAATTTGCCGATGCCGCGAAGACGTTTGCTCCGCTCGGCGTCAAAGGGATGGAAGACTCAACCGTCGGCTTCGCCTGGGCGAGCGCGCTGGCGCACATCGGCGAGATGAAAGAGGCGGCTGAAGTCTTGAGCGCTTATGAGAAAGGCGAACGTCCGAACGAAACGTTGATGCTGATTGGGCAGCTTTGGATCGAGATCGGTGACTACGCGCGGTCGGTTACCGTGCTGCACAGGCTGTCGCAGAACGATCCGAGCTTTGTTAAGGCGCATTACTTCGCCGGTCAGGCTGACTTGCGTTGGGAACATTGGAACGATGCGATCACGGAGTTTCAGGCGGAGCTTGCTCTTGTTCCTGACGATGCCGATGCAAAATACAACATGGGATTCGTGTATTTACAGCAATCCAAGGTGGACGAGGCTGACCGTTTGTTCAGCGAAGTCATTGAGGCACGACCGGATCACGCGAATGCGCAGTATCAGATTGGCAAGATTTTGCTCGATCGTGGCGATTTGAAAGGCGCGGTCGAGCATCTCGAGATTGCGACGCGACTCAGTCCGCAGAGCGACTATATGCACTATCAATTGCAATCGGCGTATCGCAAGGAATCGCGAATTGCCGATGCGGATCGCGAACTCGAAGTCTACAAAGAGTTGAAAGAGCGGCAGAGGGAACGAGATCGCGCGGCGATTCCTGCTGTGCAGCGGCCGTGAGGATGCGAGCGCACACGAATGGAAGCGTTTTGAAATTGCACTGGATTGCACGACACGCGAAAGCGTTCGCATGGCTGCTGCTTGCCGCTGACATCGTTGTGGCGCAGGGCGGACACCAGACGCCGCCGCCTCCGCCGCCGGGCGCAAAGGCGACCAAATGCGCCAATCGGTCCGTGCCACAACTGGAGGATGTCACGGCGAAAGCGGGAATCACTTTCAAACACGCATCGGACCCCGCGAAAAAATACATCGTCGAATCCATGAGTGGCGGGGTGATCTTGCTTGATTACGATCGCGACGGCTGGCTCGATATTTATTTCACCAATGCGCCGAGCGTTGAGATGGCCGTCAAAGGACAGAAGAGCCGCGGCGCACTCTATCACAACAATCACGACGGAACTTTTACGGATGTAACCGAAAAGGCCGGATTGAACACGGCGTGTTTCGCGATGGGCGGGGCGATCGGCGACTACGACAACGATGGCTGGCCCGATCTATACGTGACGTGCCTCGGCGGAAATGTTCTGTATCACAACAACGGGGATGGCACTTTCACCGATGTCACGGCAAAGGCAGGTGTTGCCGATGGGCGTTGGTCAACTGGCGCGGCATTTGGCGATTACGACGGAGATGGATTCGTAGATTTGATGGTGACGAACTACGTCGATTTCCACCTCAACGATTTGCCGGGTTTCGGCAGCGCGCCGAACTGCAAATATCGGGGCATTGACGTGCAGTGTGGTCCGCGCGGGCTGAAGGGAGCGGGCGATTCGCTGTTTCACAACAACGGCGACGGGACGTTCACGGATGTCTCGAAGAGCGCGGGTGTCGATGACGCGCCGGGGTACTACGGGCTCAGCGTGATTTGGGCGGACTTCAACAACACCGGGCGGCCGGACATTTACATCGCGGACGATTCGACGCCGAAATATCTCTATAAAAACGAAGGCGGCGGGAAATTCAAAGACATCGGCCTCGAGTCGGGCACGGCCGTGAGCGAAGACGGTTCGGAGCAGGCCTCGATGGGGATCGCCGTGGGCGATTACGTGCACAATGGGCGGCCGTCGCTCTACGTCACGAATTTTTCCGACGAGAACAACTTGCTGTATCGAAACGATGGGAATTGGAACTTCACCGATGTTTCCTATGCGTCGGGAACGGCGCTACCTTCATTGCCTTACGTGAAATGGGGAACTGCGTTCGTCGATTTCGACAATGACGGCTGGCTGGATTTGATCAGCGTGCAAGGGCACGTGTATCCGCAGGTCGATACGCTGCCCTCGGGCGCGCGTTACCGTGAGCCGAAGATGCTGCAACTCAATCAGACCGACGGCACGTTTTGCGATGCAAGCGCCGAGGCCGGACCTGCGTTGAAACTCGATCGCGCGTCGCGCGGGCTAGCTGCGGGAGATTTGTTCAACGATGGCAACGTGGATGTCGTGGTGGCTGATATCGATGGGCCGCCGATGGTGCTGAGAAATCACGGAGTGCCGGGGCGGCATTGGGTGAGCTTTGAATTGGCGGGGACCAAGAGCAACCGGCTGGCGCTAAATGCTCGCGTGAAGATTGTAGCTGGCGGGATGACGCAGACGGACGAAGTGCATAGCGGCGGGAGTTATCTTTCGCAGAACGATTTGCGGCTGCACTTTGGCCTTAGCAGCGTGAAGAAGATCGACTCGGTTGAAATTCGGTGGCCTTCGGGGAAAGTCGAG
>JAFAZL010000566.1 GCA_019239815.1 Acidobacteriota bacterium | reverse complement strand
CGACCTGGCGGTCGTAAGTCTCGCGTTCCAAACCTTTTGAGGAAATGACCCGGGTTGGCAGGCCGCGTTCTTTGGCGCGGTCGATACCGGGGGCACCTTCGCGATTGCTGACGACGATGGCGATTTCGGAGTCGGGGATGCGGCCGGAGTCGACGCTGTCGGCTAGTGCGACGAAGTTCGATCCGCGACCACTGAGGAGCACTCCGATGCGCTTTTTCATGAGCTGAAAACGGTAGCACAGAAGAGGAGGAGGTCGACAGTCGACAGTTGAAGGTTGAAAGGAAAATCGAAGAAGAATGGGCGCGCGAGAAGGGTGGTCTTGCGACGACGGATTGATCGAAGAGGGAAGCTAGTCGATCCAGGCGAGGATGTCGCCGGCGTTGACGGCTTGGGATTCTTTGGCGAGGAGTTTTTCGACGGTGCCGGTTTTGGGGGATTTGACTTCGTTTTGCATTTTCATGGCTTCGACGACGAGGAGACCCTGACCGGCTTCGACTTTGTCGCCGGGTTTGACGAGGAGGCGGATGACTTTGCCGGGCATGGGGGCCACGATTTGCTGGCGGCCTTCGGCTTCGACGGCGCCGTGTTTGCGGCCACGCCAGGTGCGAGGGTCGGCGACTTCGGCATTGAATTCGCGGGGACCGTCGTGAAGCGTGAGTGAGCCGTCGGGATTCGGGGCGACGCGAATTTCGTGGGATTCGCCGTTGAGCAGGATGGAGAAGATGCCGGGCGCGATTTCGATGGCGTCGGCGCCGGTTTGTGCTCCATCGAGTGCGATATGCCAACGCGTGCCGTCGCGTTTGAGTTCGACGGTGCGAGTTTTGCCGGAGATGCGGACGTCGTACTTCATGGCGTGCGATCCAGTTGGGCGCGGCGGCCCTCGAGCTTCCAGCGAGAATTTTGTTGCGGTTCCGCGGCGGCGTTGGAAGAGGCGGAATTCTTTGCGGCGTCACCTGCTTGCCAGAGCGCGGCGGCGATTACTGCAGCATCTGAATCTGAAGTTGTTGCGTTCGGCGCAGGGTTTGTTGTGCTGGCAGAAGAGCTCGGTGCGAGCGAGGCGGCAGATTTATTTGGCGTGGCTGAAGGTGAAGATTTTTTCGCGGCGGAGGACTTTGCGGCTTGATCGCGGACGAGGAGTTCGTCGAGCCATTTGGTGTGGACGTCGCCCTTGAGAAAATCGGGTTCGTTGAGCAGGCGACGGAAAAGGCCTACGTTGGTTTTGATTCCGGCGACGGTGGATTCCTCGAGGGCGCGGCGGAGGCGGGAGATGGTTTCTTCGCGGCTATTGCCCCAGGCGATGAGTTTGGCGAGAAGAGGATCGTAGTCGTTGGGAACGGTCCAGCCATCGTAGACGCCGTCGTCGAGACGGATGCCGGGACCGGCGGGAACCTGGCGTGACAATATTTTTCCGGGCGATGGGAAGAAATTGTTGTCGGGGTCTTCGGCGTAGAGGCGCACTTCCATGGCGTTGCCGCGCGGTGTGATCGTTTCCCACGCGAACGGGAGGCGATGGCCAGCGGCGATGGCGATTTGCAGTTTGACGAGATCGAGGCCGGTGACCTGTTCGGTGACGGGATGCTCGACCTGCAGGCGCGTGTTCACTTCGAGGAAGTAGAAATTGAGATTCGAATCGACGAGAAATTCGACGGTACCGGCATTGGTGTAGCCGCCGGCGCGCGCGAGGCGGACTGCGGCGTCGCCCATTTTTTTGCGCAGGTCGGGCGTCATGATCGGAGATGGAGCTTCTTCGATCACTTTTTGATGGCGGCGCTGAACGGAGCATTCGCGCTCGCCGAGAGAGACGACGCGGCCGTGCTGGTCGGCGAGGATTTGGATTTCGACGTGATGGGGCTTTTCTAAATATTTTTCGAGATAGAGACGCGGATCGCCGAAGGCGTTCATTGCTTCGGAGCTCGCGTCGCGATAGGCGGACGCGAACTCGGCGCTGCTGTGGACGAGGCGCATACCCTTGCCGCCACCACCGGCGACGGCTTTGAGGAGAACCGGAAAACCCATCGAACTCGCGAGCGCGTGAGCTTCTTCGGGTTTTTCGATCGGATCGTTTGTGCCCGGAACGGTTGGCACGTCGGAGCGGCGCGCGAGCTGGCGTCCGGCGGTTTTAGCGCCGAGTGCTTCCATGGCTTGCGCGGTGGGGCCGATGAAGGTGATTTCGGCATCGGTGCAGGCGCGCGGGAGGGCGGCGTTTTCGGCGAGGAAACCGTAGCCGGGGTGAATGGCGTCGGCGCCGGCTTTGCGCGCTGTGGCGATGATTTTGTCGATGTTGAGATAGCTTTCGCGCGCGGGAGCCGGGCCGATCGGGTAGGCCTCGTCGGCGAGGCGAACGTGGAGGGATTTGCGGTCGACTTCGCTGAAGACGGCAACGGAGCG
>JAFAZL010000551.1 GCA_019239815.1 Acidobacteriota bacterium | reverse complement strand
AGGATCGCCCACCCAAGAATATCGATCACCGAAAAACATGTCAGTGGGAGGAAGAAGCGGAGTTCCGCCTTGTTCCACGGCATGGGCAAAACTCTTGTCAACGTCGTCCACGTACATCTCCAGCACGACGCTTGTGCCGCCCAACGTCTCCGGCGACCGCGGCCCCTTCGGGTCGAATCCAGGGATGTCGGTGAGTTGGAGATAGGACTCACCGATTTTGAATTGCGCGAAGATGCCTGGCATGCCAGGCATCGGGGCTTGATAAATGACTTGCGCGCCGAACGCTCGCTGATAAAAATCGAGCGCGGCGCGACCGTCGCGCACCATGAGATAGGGCACCACCTGGCGATTGTTGGGTCTTCCTCCTTGAATGGCCATGTTATCCGTCCTTTCGCTGATGAATTGAAGCTAAACGCCAGACGTGTCCCGAGGGATCTCTGACGTCGCGGAACTGCGCGGCCCATGCGGCGATCTGTTCGAGCGGCTGGGGATCGAGCCGATAGTAACGGTGGCGGCCTGACCGCCGCGCGGCGATCAGCCCACTGCGTCGAAGCACTGCTAAATGCCTCGAGAGCGACGGTTGCGACATGCGAAATGGTTCGCAGAGATCGCTGACCGTAAGCTCACCCAGATGCAGGCGCTCAAGGATGCTTCTGCGCGTCGGGTCGGCTACCGCTCGAAAAACACGATTCTGTTGATGTCGCCGCATAACGAGCGGGATAATACATAGCCATATGGCTATATGTCAAGCGCCTTCGTCTTTGGTAGATTGTGACGCTTCACGATTTCCTGGAGATACGATGAAAACTGAACTGTCTCGACGTTCGTTTATGACCGGCACGCTTAGGACGGCGGCTGCGGCCGCGCTGGCGGTTTCCAGCACAGAGCAACTTAGCTCCGCCGCAACCGGGCAGAATCCGCAGGGGGCTTCGGCCGCGGGAACAAATCGGATCGTCGATATTCATCTGCACTACAAACCAGCCTCGGGGTTCATCGATGACTATCTCCGGGCAACCGACCATCTGAATTACACCGCCTGTATGCTGACTCCATTCGAAAACCGCAAAGAAGTGGCCGAGGCCGCGAAAAAACATCCGACGCGCATCATTCCCATTGGCTCCGTACTCCTCGACGCGCCCGATGTGACACAACAGATCGAGGAACTTCACGATCTCGGATATCGAGGGCTCGGCGAACTCGAATTCCCGAAGAAGACCTACGTTGATCCCTCCTATACGAAGGTTTATGAGCTCGCGAATCGCTACAAATGGGTCGTGCTGTTTCATACGGGGATCGTGCTGCGCGCAAAGTTCACCGAAGCCGAAGACGTCGCGTCCTATCGGATGAGCACGCAGTACATTGAAGAGGTCGCGCGGCGATTCCCACAAATCACAGTGATCGGCGCGCACTGCGGCAACCCCGACTATCAATGGTCGGCGGAAATTGCTCGGTGGAATCCGAATGTTTTTTACGATTTGAGCGGAACGACACTGACAAAACTGAGCAAGCGTCTCGATGAGTTCTCAAAATTCTTTTGGTGGTCGGACACGGGCGAAGGGACGGAAACGCCAGAGAAAAATCCCAGCGCCTTCAGCAAAATCGTCTTCGGCACGGACACGAGTCCTTCGGACGCAGAGCATGTGCTGTCCCAATACAAGGCCATGTTCGACGCAAACAGCGTGCCGGACTCCGCCCGCAGACTCATTCTGGGTGGGACGCTCTCGAAGATTTTCGGACTGCAAGCGTGACGGCGTGTTGTATATCGCGCCTGACGAACGTTGTCCGGGACCTAGGGCGCCCTGACGGGACGCCCTGCAGTTGATCGCGAAGGCTATTGCGGTTGGCTCGCGCTGGGTTTTGGAGTGGCGCTCGCCTTTGGCGTTGTCGCGGCCTTGGGCTTGGCGGCCGGAGTCGCGGCCGGAGCCGGCGAAATGATCGTCACGCTCTTGATGACGTCAAGTTTGGGGAAACTCTTGTCGAGGTAGGGCTTGCCGGTTTTTTCGATTTGCGCTTGATCGATGCCGGCGCTGTCGCCGTATTGGTCGTAGAACATTTCGACGACTTTCATCCCGTCGCCGTCGACGGTACCGAATGGTGCGAAGCCGTTTTTGTCGAGAAAGGTGTTGTCTTTGAGATTGATGAAGACTTGCGTCGTGCGGGTGTTTGGCCCGGCGGTGGCGAAGACGATCGCACCTTTTTTGTTGGACTGCGCGACGGGGTCGTCTTTGATTTCGGTCTTTTGCCAGGCGGTGGTGACGGCGGGATAGGAACTGATGCCGAACTGCGTGACGAAATTGGGGACAGCGCGGAAGACGACGGCGTTGTCATAAAAGTGATGCTTGACGAGGTTGTAGAAGCGATCGGCGCCGAGCGGTGCCCAGGCGCGATTGACGGTGACGGTGAAGTCGCCGCGCGTGGTGACGAATTTGACGACGTAGGTGTCGGGAGCCTTTTCTTTGAGCAGCGCAGGATGAAGCAGGGTTCGGTCGTAGGTTGTTGCGTGTGTGGCCGTGGCGGAAGTCGCGGGTTTCTTTGTTGCAGTGGCGCCCTGCGTGGTCGATTTGGGGGCAGCGGCCGGAGCGGGCGTTTGGGCGAGCGTCGCGATGCCAAGCGCCAACGATGCCGCCGCGAATAGCCCGTACTTCATGAACCTCGAAAGCTGGACAGTTGTTTTCGAAGTGCTGTTCGTCATTTCGTCTCTCTCTCCGTTTGTTGTTAATCGAAACTGAGAATCAGGTCGCTATTTTTCTCCGCGTAGCAGCTTGCCTTCGCGCTCGACATCGGCCATCAGACGGAGAGTATTCTCGCCGAGAATCTTCTTTACGTCACCTTCCGTGTAGCCTCTTTGCAACAGCGCGTTGGTGATTTTTGGAAGCATCGAGGCATCTTCCATGCCGAAAGGCATGTTGGCGCCGTCGAAGTCGGAGCCGATTCCGACCTGATCGATGCCGGCGATTTTTACGGCGTGATCGATATGATCGATGATTTCGGTCCAATCAACACGCGGAAGTTTTCCGGCTTCGACGTATTCGCGAGTGATGCGGTCGCCTTCGATCAGCTGGCAGCCTTCCTTCTTGCCACAGCGCTTTTGGACTTCGACGGCGATGGCTTGATTGATTTTGGGATCGGCGCGTTCGGCGTTGCGGAATTCCTGGCTCAGAAAGCCGATGTGGAAATTGATCTGGATGACGCCGCCTTTCGTAGCGAGTTCCCGGATCATCTCGTCGGACATATTGCGCGGATGATCGCAGAGAGCGCGGCAATTGGAGTGAGAGGCGATCACCGGCGCTTTGCTGATGGCAAGAACGTCGTGAAAAGTTTTGTCGCTGACATGAGAGACGTCAACCATCATGCCGAGGCGATTCATTTCGCCGATGACTTGCTTGCCGAACGGGCTTAGGCCGTTGTGGGCAGGTTTGTCGGTGGAGGAGTCGGCCCATTCGCAGTTTCCGCTGTGCGTGAGCGTCATATAGCGGGCGCCCTTCTTGGAGAATTCGTCGAGGACGTGGAGATCGCTGTTAATCATGTGCCCGCCCTCGACGGCCAGAAGGATTGCGATTTTGTTCTTGGCGCGGGCGGCGCGGATTTCGTCGGCGGTGGTGGCGAAGGCGAGTTCGTTGGAGTGCTTGTCGACCTGGGCGCGGACTGCGTCCATTTGAGCCAGCGCCTTTTGGACAGCAATCGGGCCACGAACTTTGCTGGGCATCCAGACCGCAAAGAAGATCGCGCCGACACCACCTTCTTTCATTCGTGGAATATCGACACTTCCCTTTTCGTTGCGCGGAGCGAGATCGAAGTCGCCGTCGATGAATCGCTGAGTCGTGTCGACGTGGGTATCGACAACGATCGAGGAAAAATGGAGGTGGCGGGCTTGCAGCGAGATATTCGTGTTGGCCTTCGATTGGCTGGTCATCGTTTGAGGGCCGAGAACGAGGAATAACAATGACAGCGAGAGCAGCGCGATGAGTGCGGGGATCGATTTGTCACGGGGCATTCTTCTTGTTGGCGGCTCACGGGCGATTTAATTTTAGGCTACGCACGTAGTTTACAAGGATGTGTTCGTTCAAGCTGAGATCCTTCGGCGGCTTTCGGCCGCCTCAGGATGACAACGTCTGAGAATCCTGACGCTACGGATTCTGCGCTTTCAATTCGGCGCTGACTTTCTCGGCTGCTTCCATCACGCGCAGCGTGTTTTCACCTAAGATTTTCTTGATATCCGAGTCGGAATAGCCCTTGCGCATCAGCGCTTCCGTGATTTTCGGCAGCTTGCTCGCGTCTTCGAGACCTTCCGGCATGTTCGCGCCGTCGAAATCGGAGCCGAGGCCAACGTGATCTGCCCCGACAAGCTTCACGGCGTGATCGATGTGCTCGATGACCTTTTCATACGTGACGTGCGGAAGCTTGCCTTCCGCGATGAGCTTCTCTTCGTCCTTCTTCATTTCGCGTTCGAAGCACTCGCCGTCATCGCCGCACTTTTTCTTGAGCTCATCCAGATGCTGCACAACGCCGCCGGAGGCTTTGGCGTAGGCGTCCTTATAGGCCTGGTCGATGAAGCTCTTTTCGTAATTGATCTGGATGACGCCGCCTTTCGCGGCGAGCGCTTTGATCATGTCGTCGCTCATGTCGCGCGGGTGATCGCAGAGCGCGCGGCAAGAAGAGTGTGAGGCGAAAAGCGGCGCCTTGCTGACTTCCAACGCGTCATAGAACGTTTTGTCGGAAACGTGCGAAATGTCTACGATGATTCCCTGCCGGTTCATTTCGCGGACGACTTCCTTGCCGAAATCAGTGAGACCGTTGTAAGCGGGCTTGTCGGTAGAAGAGTCAGACCAC
>JAFAZL010000515.1 GCA_019239815.1 Acidobacteriota bacterium | reverse complement strand
GGATTTCAAACGCAGCTTGATTCAGCGTTGGAACAATACCGGCGCGATTACGAGAAGTATTACTCGTCGTTCGCGGTCTCCGATTCACCGAAGATTCGCGATGTGAATCCGACGGTCGTGCTCGTGCCGGGTGTTGGGATGTTCAGCTTCGGCAAAAACAAAACCGAGGCGCGGATTACGGGGGAATTCTATACGAATGCAGTGCATGTGATGGAGGGCGCGACGGCGCTGGGTGCTGGTGGCGCGAAAGGGGAGAGTGCCAAGCCGGCTGTTCTGCCTCAAGCGGGACCGGCCGCGAAGACAGAAGCGTTTGAAGTGCATTCGAATTATGTGGCGCTGCCTCCGTCAGAGGCGTTTCGCATCGAGTATTGGGCGCTGGAAGAGGCGAAGATTCGTCGGCAGCCGCCGGAAAAGGAATTGAGCCGCCAAATTGCTTTAGTGGTTGGCGGTGCGAACGGAATCGGGCGCGAGACGGTGTTGCTAGCGGCCCAACGAGGCGCGCACGTGGTTGTTGCCGACAAGGATCTAGAGTTCGCAAGAGCCGTTGCCGACGAAGCGCGGAAAATCGGTGGCAAGGAATCAGCAACAGCGATCGCGATCGATATTCGCGACCGCGACTCGATTCGGAAGGCGCTGCGGGAAACGATCGCCGCATTCGGTGGGCTCGACATCATCGTGAATACCGCTGCAATCTTTCCGTCATCGCCCGACGGTAAGATCACTGACGCTCAATGGGGCCTAACGCTGGACATCAACGTGACGGCGAATCACCGATTGATGCAGGAGGCGTCCGCCATTCTGAAAGCTCAAGATCTGAACGCGAGCGTTGTGCTTGTAAGTTCGGCGAACGCCATTGTACCTAAGCATGGCAGCGAGGCGTACGACGTCAGCAAGGCGGCGGTCAATCATCTGGTTCGCGAATTCGCGATCTCGCTAGCGCCGAAGACAAGGGTCAATGGAATCAGCCCCGCAACCGTTGTTAAAGGCTCAACGATGTTTCCGCGCGATCGCGTCATCGCGTCGTTGAAGAAATACAATATCGCATTCGACGAAACGGCTTCGGACGACGGCTTGCGCAGCAAGCTGGCCGAGTTTTATGCGCAACGCACACTGACGCATCAGCCGATCGAGCCGGCGGATTGTGCCGCGGCGATTCTGTTTTTGGCCGGGCCGCAGTCGCGTTGCACCTCTGGACACCTGATTCCTGTCGATGGTGGGCTGACGGAAGCGTTTCTGCGTTAGGCTTTGGCGCACGGAATATTTCGAGGGCTTATGGAGCCAATCGCAAAGCGGAAGGCGCTGATCGCGGTGGATTTAGGCGCACAGAGTTGTCGTGTGTCGTTGCTGCGCTTTTGGTATGACGAGCCAGCGGTCGATGTCATTCATCGATTTTCGAATGGGCCGGTTACGTCCGAGACGGGGCTGCACTGGAACATCGAGGAAATTTGGGAAGGCGTTCAGGCCGGCATTCGCGCCTGCGCGGGGCTTGCGCCGGAAGGAATCGCATCGATCGGCGTCGATGGATGGGCGGTTGACTACGTTCGAATG
The DNA here is from genome assembly GCA_019239815.1 of Acidobacteriota bacterium. The sequence continues at coordinate 1,144 of JAFAZL010000515.1, read as the reverse complement.
CATGAGAGCGGCTATCCTGAAGCGAATCCATATTGCTATCGCGATGTGCGAACCGAGCGCGCAGAGAACGAAGTGCATGCGCTGATCCCGGCGGACCGCTTATACGAGCTGACCGGCACACAAATTCTGCGGATCAACACGATCTACCAGCTTTTCGCCGATAAGATCGCCGGAAAAGATACCGCCGCTCCTTGGATGAACCTGCCGGAGTACATCACGTATAGGCTGTGTGGAAGCGCGGTCGCCGAGTACACGAACGCGACACACTCGGGGATGGTTGCGGTTGGTGTTCACCGCTGGTGCAAAGAAGTGTTTGACGCGGTTGGATTAAATCTTGCCGCTGCTCCGAGAATTGTTGCGAGCGGAACGACGGTGGGAAATCTGCGTGGCGATTTGGCGGAGCTATCGGCGCTACAAGATACCGTGGTGATTGTGCCTGCGTGTCACGACACCGCTTCCGCAATTGCGGCGATTCCGGCGACCGGGAATGACTGGGCATTCATCAGTTCCGGCACTTGGTCGCTGGTGGGAACTGTATTGGATGCTCCGTGTGTCTCCGACGAGGCGCGTTCGCAGAACTTCACGAATCTCGGCGGAATTGGGGGCAAGATTTGTTTCCTGAAAAATGTGAACGGGATGTGGCTGCTGCGCCAATGCATGGACGAATGGGAAGCGAACGGCGTGATATGGAAGCTGGACGAGTTGCTCGCCGCGTGCGAGCCGCTGCCTGCGCCGACGCATTTCATCGACGTAGATGCGCCGGAGCTGATGGTGCCGGGAAATGCAATTGAAAAGATCAACGCGCAGTTGACGGCTGCCGGTGGGAAGACAGTTATTGCCGACTCCATCGGTGTCCCCGCAATCGCAAACCTGGTGTTCCACAGCTTGGCGGAGCGTTATGCGAAGGTCTTGCGGTCGATCGAATCAACTGCGAAAAAGAAACTGCGCCGCGTCTTTATCGTTGGCGGCGGCAATCAGAACAAATTGCTGAATCGGCTCACCCGCGAGCGATCGGGACTGGAAGTCGTGCTCGGTTCGCCGGAAAGCACAACGATCGGAAACTTTGCAATCCAGCTTGCGGCGTTGGACGGGGAGTGGATTCCCGGCATCGGCGTGCCAGCAGAAGCCGTGGCGAAGTGGGCGC
>JAFAZL010000510.1 GCA_019239815.1 Acidobacteriota bacterium | reverse complement strand
CGAGGGTGGCCTCCGCTTCATCGCGATGGAATTTCTCGACGGCCTGACGCTCAAGCACACCATCTCGGACCGCCCGCTCGAAATGGACAAGCTTCTGCAGATCGCGATCGAAATCGCCGACGCGCTCGATGCCGCGCACACGGCAGGCATCGTTCACCGCGACATCAAGCCCGCCAACATCTTCGTCACCAATCGCGGCCACGCAAAAATTCTCGACTTCGGCCTCGCCAAGATTGACGAAAAATTGGCCGGCACAACCGCCGAAGAAGCAAACACGCTCTCCGTCCAGGAGCATCTCACCAGTCCCGGCTCGACCCTCGGCACCGTCGCCTACATGTCGCCCGAGCAAGTCCTCGGCAAACAGCTCGACGCGCGCACTGATCTTTTTTCTTTTGGCATCGTTCTCTATGAAATGGCAACGGCAAAGCTCCCCTTCACCGGGGAGTCCAGCGGCGCGATCTACGATCAGATCGTTCACGCCACTCCAACGCCGCCCACGCAGTTGAACTCGCGCGTCACACCAGAACTCGACGCTATCATCCGCAAAGCCCTCGAAAAAGATCACGACACGCGCTACCAGCACGCCTCCGAAATGCGCGCCGACCTCAAACGCGCCCTCCGCGACACCGGGTCGAGCTCATCGCGCTCTGTCCTAGCGGCGGCACCCTCTTCCATCGCACCAATCGCAACGCCGGCGCGCCCGCCGTGGTTCGCGCTCGCCATCGTCGCAATCCTCGCCATCGCAGCGATCGCCATCGCTGGGGTCGCCTTCGCGCTCTGGCCTTCGCGCGACAAATCCTCACCTCGCACGGCCGCAACTTCATCTCAATCCGTTGCCGTCGCGGTACTCCCCTTCCAAAATCTCGGCGGCGATTCCAACTTCGACTACCTGCGCATGGCTCTGCCCGACGAAGTCGCGACCACGCTGTCTTCCATGCGTGGTCTGTCGGTTCGCCCGTTCGCCACCACGGCCAAATACGCGAAATCCGACCTCGACGTCGAGCAAGCAGGGAGAGAACTTCACGTCGGGCGTCTCGTCACCGGTCACTACCAAAAAGTTGGGAAAGATTTGCAGTTGACGATGGAAGCGATCGACGTCGCGAACAACAGTTCTCTGTGGGTGAAGTCTCTGACTGTTTCCGCCGAAGATCATGTCGCGCTACACGATCAAATCACGTCGAACGTAACGAACGGCCTGATCCTCGCGCTTGGCGTATCGAACGCGAGCGAAACGGGCGGCACGCGTCCAAAAAACGACGAAGCCTACGACCTCTACCTTCGCAGCATCGCTCTCGGCCACGATGGCCGGCAAAACGACGAAGCGATTCGCATGCTCGAGCGTTCCGTCGGGCTCGATTCCACTTTTGCTCCTGCTTTGGCGGCCTTGGGTATTCGGTATTACTACGACGAGGAGTACGGAACCGGACTCGGCCTTGTGAAGAGCCCCACATATCACTCCGATCCCACGTCGTTCCGCTCCTACGCCACGTTGCAGCGCGCACTCGCTCTCGATCCCAATCTCGTCAGCGCCGAGCAGCAAATCATTTCGCAGGATACGGATCGCGGAAACCTCGTCGAGGCTTATCGCCGGGCCAAGGCGATGGTCGAGCGCCATCCGCAAAGCGGTATCGCGCACTTCACGCTTTCCTACGTTCTTCGGTATGGCAGTGTTTTGGAAGAGTCGCGAAATGAGTGCGACACCGCGATCCGACTTGATCCTGGTAACTATATGTTCCGTTCGTGCTCGGCGTTGTATCTCGCGGCCGACATTTCGGATCACGCCAAGGTATTTTTCGAACTCGATTCAGGTTCGGAATGGAACAACAACATCCGGGCGATCCAGTTGCTTCGCGCCGGAAAAACCGACGAAGCTCTGGCCAAAATTCGCCTGCTTCCCGACAGTTCCTTTTTTCACGGCCGCGCCATCGAAGCGTGCTACACGAATCCGCACCCCGCTAACTACCAGGAGTTGATGGACAAGCTGAAAAAAGATTTGCAGGCGATGAGTGATCCCGAACCGAGATACAGTCAGGCTCTGACCTTCAATCACTGCCTCGGCAACGATTTTTCGATTCCGATCATGAGGAGTGCCGTGAAGGACGGCTTCTGCGCCTACGAATTTCTCGAGCGTGACTCGAAAGCCTTTCCGAATCTCACCAAGTCCCCCGACTTCCCCGCCCTGATGACCGAAGCGAAAGCTTGCCGCGACACTTTTCTCGCCAATCGCGATAAGGCTAACTAGCCTCTTCGTCCGAACTCTGTGAACTTTGGGGTGGATCCACTCACTCCCATTGCTGGGTGACCCACCCTCGGGTTTCGAGGGTGGGGGTTTTCCCTATATGCTTGGCTCGGTTGCTCCATTTAACTCACTCCCACCGCAACGCCACCATCGGATCCACCCTTGCCGCGCGTCGCGCAGGAATCCAACTCGCAATCAACACCACAATCCCCAGCAGCACTGGCACGCTCACAAACGTCAGTGCATCGTCCGTCCGCACTCCATACAGAAACGCGGCAAACAATCGCGCCACCGCGAGCGCCGCCACAAGCCCCAGCCCGACCGCAATCGCCGCAAGCTTCATTCCTTGTCCGACGATCATCTTCTGCACGCCATCCACCTGCGCGCCGAGCGCCATACGAATCCCGATCTCCTTAGTTCGTCGGGTCACGGCATAACTCATTACGCCGTACAATCCCACCGCCGCGAGTAAAACTCCGCTCACACCAAACACGCCGAATAACGTCGCCGCGAGCCGTGGCAAGAAGAGCGCGTCGCGCAGATGCTCCTCCATCGTCATCTCGTTATACGTCGCCATCGCGGGATCAAGCGCGTGAATCTCTTGCCGCACCGCGCTCTCCAGCGCGGAGTAGTCTCCACCGTTAGTTCGTACCAACACCGAATAACCGAGAAACGCGGGATCGCTCGCGGCGGATAGCTCCAGCGAACGGAACAACACGGGCCGCTTTGCTTCGCCCAGCGTGCGTGACTTGATGTCGCGCACCACGCCGACAATTTCGTACGTCACACCTCCGCCTTCCACTTTTTGGCCGATCGCATCGCGGCCATGAAGCACCTTCGCGACGAACTCCTGGTCCACGATCGCCACTTTTGGCCCGTTCGGCGATTCGTTCCCAAAGTCGCGCCCGGCGATGCGCGGAATTCCCATCACGTCAAAGTATCCAGCGGTCGCCATGTATAAATCGGTGATCGGCGCTTCCATCGTTGGCGGCGCACCCACCACGTTGAATCCATCGCTGCGTCCGCCGCCCGAGAGCGGCACGGTATCCGTGCAAACCACCGCCGACACTCCTGGGAGTCCCGCGACGCGTTCTCGCAGTTGCCGCAAGAATTGCACGGTCTGCATCGCCGAATATCCATTCACCCGCGGATCGACCGACGTGATCAACACGCCGCGCGATCGAAACCCGATGTCCATACCCGACGCGCGCTGCATGCTTCGCAAAAACAATCCGGTCGCGCACAGCAGCACCACCGACATCGCCACTTGCGACACCACCAGCACGCTGCGCAAGCTCCAGCGTCGCCGCGGACCCGCGAGCCCGCTTTCGCCCTTCAGCGCGCTCGACAAAATCGGATGCGACGCTGCCCACGCGGGCGCGATTCCTAAAAACACACCCGCTCCTACGCTCAACGCGAATGTGTAGAGCAACACACGCCAATCCGCGTGAATATTCAGATCGAGCGGTATCGGCGCCGGCAAATGAAATGCCGACAGCGCTTGCGTCGCCCAGAGCGACAACGCGAATCCAAACAATCCGCCGCCGAGCGCGAGAATTACGCTCTCCATCAACATCAATCGCTGCAACGCACCGCGTGTCGCGCCTAGCGTCAGCCGCACTGCCATTTCTTTGCTGCGCTCGGCCCCTTGCGCCAGCAGCAGATTGGCGACATTCGCGCCCGCGATGCACAGCACCAATAGCACCACGATGCTCAGCGCCACGAGAAAGGTCAGGATCGTTCCCGCCTGGCCCGGTGGTAGCGACCCAGCTTGTTCGAATCGAAATCCATTCCCCTTGTCGCTCCCAGGGTATTCCGTGGCAAACCGCGCCGCCATCGTGCTCAGCTCCGCGTCCGCTTGCTCGTGCGCTACGCCCGGCTTGTATCGCGCGATCACTTCAAGCCAGTGATAGTCACGCGCTTCACGCGGCGGCTCCGACGGGTTCAACGCTGGCCCATTTCCGAGCGGTACCCAGAATTCCGGATCGAGCACGAAATCGATACCGCGATATCCCGCCGGCGCGACGCCGATAACCGTGAACGCTCGCCCCGACAGAGTGATCGATTTCCCGACGATCTCGGGATCACCGGCAAATCGCCGCTGCCACAGCCGATGTCCCAGCACGATCACCTGCGCGTGATCTTCGTCGCCGCGAAATCCGCGCCCCAAGGTCATCCCCAGCTGGGCCACATCGAAGTAATTCGTCGTCGTCGCCTGCCCCCAAACGCGCTCGGGATCGCCCTTCCCGTTGATCGAAGCTGGAATCAGCGGATCAAACGCCGCCACTCCCGAGAACGACTTCGCCTGATCTCGCACGTCCACATAGACCGGCCACGGGAAATTGTTGCAGCAGCGCTCGCCTTCATGCGTGAGGTGCATGCTCACCAGCGTTGCCGGATCGCCCACCGGCGCCGCCCGCAACACAAACCGACTCACCATCGCAAAAATCGTAGCGTTCGCCGCAATCCCAATCCCGATCGACACCACCACCGCCGCCACAACCCCCGGCGCCCCGATCAACCTCCGCATCACATAAACCAAATCCCGCCGCCACCCCGCCATGAGTTCCCCCAGTCGCATTGGTCCGCTCCGAAACCTATCCGCACCACCTTGTAGCCGCGGTCGCACTCCAGACCGCGGGCCTTTCCGCTCCACGCCACCCAACTCATGTACGCCCCGAACCCCTAAATGTTCCCTGACGTCCGCGAAGCGAAATTCGTCACCTGCTAGAATCAAAGCAGGAGCATCTCGCATTGAAAGCCTTCCAAGTCCAAGACGGCACCCTTGTCCCCATCGAAAAGCCCCTCCCCACCCTCCGCCCAGGTTGGGCACTGATCAAAGTTCGCCT
>JAFAZL010000496.1 GCA_019239815.1 Acidobacteriota bacterium | reverse complement strand
ACCAACACGCAGCGGTTATTCGGCGAGCCGAATCAAGGTTATGTCAAAGACGCGTTTCACGAATTTCTGATCCACGGCAACAAGGCTGCTGTAAATCCGAAACCGACCGGGACGAAAATGGCAGCGCTCCACTCGGCGACCCTAAAGGCCGGCGAGAGCGTTACACTCAAACTTCGATTGACGGATCGAGATCCATCGGTAGGTTCGAACCTCAATGCTCCAGCAAGTCCAGCATCGCAGACAAAAACGCCGTCGACGCCGTCGACTGCCGACGCACCGCTGGCGTTGAGCGATTTTGGAGCGGGCTTCGAATCCGTGTTCGCGGCGAGGATCAAAGACGCCGACGATTTCTACGCGACGCGAACGCCGAAGGAATTGTCGGAAGATGGAAAGATGATCATGCGGCAGGCATTCGCCGGCATGCTGTGGTGCAAACAGTTCTACCACTACGATGTGCGGCATTGGCTCGATGGCGATCCTGCGAGTCCACCGCCTCCAAAGGAACGGCTTCACGGGCGCAACAAGGATTGGACGCATCTGTATAACGACGACATCGTCTCGATGCCGGATAAGTGGGAGTATCCCTGGTATGCGGCCTGGGATCTTGCGTTTCATTGCATTCCGATTTCACTGATCGACCCGGATTTCGCGAAAGAGCAGCTCATTCTGCTGCTTCGCGAGTGGTATATGCACCCGAACGGTCAGCTTCCCGCGTATGAGTGGGCGTTTGGCGATGTGAATCCGCCGGTGCATGCCTGGGCGGCATTTCGCGTTTACAAGATCGAAAGGCGCGTGCGTGGGGTTGCGGATCGCGGATTTCTGGAAAAAGTCTTTCATAAGCTGCTGTTGAACTTTACGTGGTGGGTGAATCGCAAGGATCCCGACGGAGCCAACATCTTTCAGGGCGGATTTCTCGGGCTCGATAACATCGGAGTTTTTGATCGCTCGCAGCCGCTGCCGACCGGCGGACATCTCGAACAGTCGGACGGCACGAGCTGGATGGGCATGTACTGCTTGAACATGCTAGCGATCGCGCTGGAGCTGGCGAAAGAAGATCCGGCGTACGAAGACGTGGCCAGCAAATTTTTCGAGCACTTCGTGAACATCGCCCACGCGATGAATGACATGGGTGATGAAGGCCGTTCGCTCTGGGACGGCGTTGATGGTTTCTACTACGATGTCTTGCAGCTTCCGAACGGCGACGAGCACTTCATGAAGATTCGCTCGATGGTCGGATTGATCCCGCTCTTCGCGGTCGAGACGCTCGAGCCAGAGATTGTGGATCGTTTGCCGGGATTCAAACGGCGGATGCAGTGGTTCATCGACAATCACAGCGATGTGCCGGAACACATCGAAACGACGGAACGGTCGGCTCGCGGCGTGCGGCGCCTATTGTCGCTCGCGAATCGCGACCAACTCCGGCGGGTATTGTGGCGAATGCTCGACGAGAGCGAGTTTTTGTCCGACTATGGCATTCGAGCGCTATCGCGCTATCACTTAAACAATCCGTATGAGGTCGATGTAAACGGCCAGATCAATCGAGTGCAGTACGAGCCGGCCGAATCGACGACGGGATTATTCGGTGGAAATTCGAATTGGCGGGGGCCGATCTGGTTTCCAGTGAACTATCTGCTGATTGAATCGCTGCAGAAATTTCACCACTACTTCGGCGAGGATTTTAAGGTGCAGTGCCCGTCAGGATTTGGACCGGAATGCAATCTGTGGCAGGTGGCGGCTGAGCTGTCGCGACGGCTCATTCGAATCTTCGAACGCGATGCCGATGGGCGGCGCGCGGTTAATGGTGGTGTCGAACTATTTCAAAACGATCCACACTGGAAGGACCTGATCACGTTCTACGAATATTTTAACGGCGACGATGGCGCGGGTATCGGCGCGAATCATCAAACCGGGTGGACCGGATTGGTCGCCAAGTTAATCCAACAAAGTGGCGACTAACGTTCTCAACCAAGGCGGGCACAGCGGCGAGCGCGAAGTTCGGTTCGAACTCGCGAAGGCGGAGCATGTCGATATCGTTCTCGGCATGATGCGTGGGCTCGAGGAAGCCGATCCCGAACCGAGGCCGTTCGACGAGGTGACCAGGCGCGCGATATTCGACCGCTTCGTGCGCGATAGCACTTACGGCAAGGCGTGGCTGATCGTCTGCGACGGAAAATATGTCGGCTATGTGGTACTGACTGTTTCGTTCAGCTTCGAATATCGCGGATACGATGCGTTTATCGATGAGTTGTATATTGCAGAAGAGTATCGGCGGCAGGGAATCGGGCAAAAGGCGATGGAATTCATTGAAGGTGCCGCAGTGAAACGGGGGGTAAACGCGATTCACC
>JAFAZL010000453.1 GCA_019239815.1 Acidobacteriota bacterium | reverse complement strand
CTTCGCCAACACTTTTCCCGAACCCGAGCAGAAATTCGTCGAAGCCTGCGCAGAGATTGTCGCCAGCCGCATGAAGTAGCCCGACTCTTCTCCCGGCGCCACGGTTGTGCGATTCGACACGGCGACGTCCAAGGATTCGCCGATTCGGCCAATCGTGCCGGATGATGCCATCATCAACCATTGCCCTAACTCTTCGCTGATAATCGAGGACTTATGTACGTTGTGGAGCGCAAGTCACCACGGTTTCCATTCATCGCTTCGGCTCAAGTGACCGAGACCCGCACAGAAGCGCGCCTTCAGGCGCGTACGAGCGACATCAGCCGCGAGGGATGCTACCTCGACATGCTGAATCCTCTCCCCAAGGGTACTCGCCTGAAAATCAATGTCACCCACCACGATCAGCAGCTCGAAGCCGTCGGCCACGTCGTCCATAGTGAGCTGAACGTCGGCATGGGAGTCCACTTCGAAGAAGTCGGTCAGAGCTCCGTCATGGACGCCTGGCTCGCGGAGCTTGCGTAGCCCGCGCTCGTCAGTATTGAGAGGACTACCGAGGTCCTGAGAAACCGCACTCTTTCCACAATTTTTCCCAGCCCCACATGCCGTAATTCACCTTCATCGGCAGCTTGTATCCCAACTGGTGTGCCAGCATGCACACCTGTCCGCGATGATGCGCATCGTGCACGACCATATATGTAAACATCCCGGCGCCCGCCGGCCAGCGGCGGGCCCATCCATCTCTGTGAAACTTCGGTACGCGGCTCTCTTGCCCGGCTAAACCCTCGCGAATCATCTCCGCACACTTGCGTGCGCTATCGGCGAGCGCGACCTGTGCTTGCTTCTGGGTGCAGCGAGCGCGATCCAGTTCCGCAGGCAGTTTGATGTGCGGCGCGCTAAGCCGAATCCACTTGCGCCGGATGTTGTGCATATGCGTGACGATGGCAACGATAGGACGCGCACCCTTTCCGGGTGCCTTCGCTCGCCATGCGCGTGGATCGAGATGCTCCAGCACGAGCTGGTTCATTCCATCGTTCACCACATAGGCTTCCCCCAGAGCCTCGCAGAGGGGTAGTTCGGAATCGAGGCATGCCGTGCCATCTTTCCTCCCGGTGCGACAGTCCAATACAGTAGCGCGCTTCGGATACAATAAAAGCAAGCCAGCCCGAAAAACGACTGTCACGATTGCCGGCTGCACAGCGCAGTGCCAAACTTGCGCGTCATTGAGGAGAGACGCCGTGAACAATCGAGTTCCTGCACCGATTCAACAAGCATCAACCACGGTCGATGAAACCGCAAAGTCGAATATCGCCTTTCGACTCCTCGTCGATGCGGTGCAGGACTACGCCATTTTCATTCTTGATCCCGAAGGCTACGTCCTAACCTGGAACTCCGGTGCAAGAGCGATCAAGGGCTATACGCGAGAAGAAATCGTCGGCAAGCATTTCTCCATCTTCTACCCAAAGGAAGCACAGGAGAGCCGCTGGCCGGAACGCGAACTCGCTCTCGCCGAAAAACAAGGTCGATTTCAGGACGAAGGCCTTCGCGTCAAAAAAGACGGGTCCACTTTCTGGGCCTCGGTGACCATTACTGCGCTTCGTGAACCAGACGGTCGCCTCTACGGCTTTGCAAAAGTCACGCAGGACCTTACGGCTCGCCGCGAATCCGAGGAACGCATGCAATCGCTCAATCGCGAACTGAGAACGCGCGTCCAGCAACTCGACGAAGCTCGGCGCATCGTTGAGTTGCGAACGATGGAGCTTCAGAAGCTTTCCGGCACGCTCCTCCAGATTCAGGACGAAGAACGTCGCCGCATCGCACGAGAACTCCACGACGACCTCGCCCAACACGTGACCGCCGTCAAGATGGAGATCGACGCCAGCGGCCGCGACAAACATCTCGGCGACGCGATGGGCGCCATCTTGCAAAAAATCCGCGAAACCTCCTATCTTCTCCATCCGCCACTCCTGGACGAAGCAGGTCTCCGTGCCGCCTTGCATTGGTATGTCGATGGCCTCATGCAGCGAAGCAAACTTCAAATCTCGCTCACATTTCATCCCGATGTTCTTCCGGGCGTGCCCAAAGAAATCGAGATGACCATTTTCCGCATTATTCAAGAGGCTCTCGCCAATGTTTTCCGGCATGCCCAAAGCGAAACCGCACGCGTCGAAATTACTGGTCACTCCGAGCAAATCATCGTGAGAGTGCGGGATTATGGAAAGGGAATCTCGCCTCGCATCGCGAGAATGGAATCATTGGGTCAGTTGGGCGTGGGTATAACCGGTATGCGCGAACGCGTCCGCCAACTGGGCGGTGACCTGGCTGTGACTCGCGCCGAACCTGGGACTCTCGTGGAAGCTAGAATTCCTCTGATGGGCGCCGATCTGCTGGGGCGCTAGTGTGTGGTCTCACACCGAAATCCGCTACTTAGCTTCCATTCGGAAGCGCCAGAACCCCTACCGTAACTGGAACGAAACACACGCCCGTCTCTGATAACTTTTTGGCGCTCCGCGTTACGCTTTCGCGTCACAAGCTCCGCCGAAAAACTTCATGCCCACAACTCTTTCCCCGGCAGCAGGTTACAACCAAAACCGCCGATAAACCGGCGTCGAAACCTTCCCTTCGTAAGCTTCGCCCAGATGTTCACGACTTAATCAACCAGTTTCCATCCGGTGATGCCCTTTGGAAGCAAGCATCAATCTTCGCAACGCTCCGCAGACAGAACCGCAATAATGGCAATCGTTTCAATAGACGCACTCTAGTCGCCAGTCGCCCGCGGAATTTTACTTATATGGCCAAAACTGCTTCCACGGACATTCATCCCCATGAACTGACCCCTCGCCACGGCTTCCGACGCATCGAGCGTCGCGAGTGGTGGCTCTGGGGCACCACCGTCTGCGTAACGCTGCTCCTGACCGCGGCAATCGTCTCGTTTATCCCACCTCTCCTTCACTCCGGCGAATCCTGGGAATCCCTGTTCAACCTTCGGCAAGCCGTCTGGGGCTTGATCGGTCTCGTGCTCCTCTTCGACCTCTATAGCATCTTCCAGCAGCTTCAAATCCACCGTATTCGTCGCCGATTGATCGAGCGCGAGCAGCTCTTCCGCCTCATCGGCGAAAACGCCGCCGACCTCATCGCCGTCGTGGACATGGATGGCAACCGCATCTACAACAGCCTCTCCTACGAACGCGCGCTCGGTTACACCGTCGCCGAACTGAAAAACTCCTCCGGCTTTGAGCAGATCCACCCTGAAGATCGCGCCCAAGTTCAGGAAGCAGGCGCGGAAGCGCGTCGCACCGGAAAAGGCAAAACGCTCGAATACCGCATGCGCCACAAAAACGGTTCCTGGCGCGTTCTCGAGTCGACTTCGAGCGTGATCCTCGGTCCTAAAGGCGAGCCTGACAAGTTGGTCGTCGTCAGCCGCGACATCTCCGACCGTAAGCAGACTATCGAGGCACTGCGCAAATCCGAAGCCAGTTTCCGCTCGCTCGTCGAAGGCGCGCCCTACGGAATTTACCGCGCAGCAGTGGGCGGTAAGTTCCTCCGCGTCAATCCCGCATTCGAGCGGATGTTGAAGTACACCGAGCCGGGCGAACTGATCAAAAAAAATCTTCGTACCGACGTTTTCCGTAGCCCTGCCGATTTCGACCGCCTCGTCGAACTCCTTGGCAGCGAAGGCGAATTCAAGGACGTCGAAGTCGAGTGGAAGCGCAAAGACAATAAATCGATCACCGTACGCTGCAGCGGTCGTCACCTCAACGAAAGCTTGCAGGCAGCCTCGGTTTACGAAGTCTTCGCCGAAGATGTCACCGAGCGCCGCGCCCTCGAAAAGCAACTCAGCATGGCCGCGAAAATGGAAGCCATCGGCCGTCTCTCCGGCGGCATCGCTCACGACTTCAACAATCTTCTCGGTGTGATCATCGGCTACAGCCAAGTCCTGCGCCGAAAGCTGGATCCCAACAGTCCGCTCAAAGAGCACGCCGAGGAAGTAGAAAAAGCCGCGAATCGTGCTGTTTCTCTCACGCGCCAACTGCTCGCATTCAGCCGTCAGCAAATCCTCACGCTCGCCGTCGTCGATCTCAACAGCCTTGTCTCGGACATGCAAAGAATGCTTCCGCGCTTGATCGGTGAAGACATCGTTATCGATATTGATCTCGATCCGAATCTCGGTCGGATCAAAGCCGACCTCGGACAAATCGAGCAAGTCGTGATGAACCTCGCTGTGAACGCGCGTGACGCCATGCCCGACGGCGGCAAGCTTCAAATCGAAACCGCCAATCGCGAATTCGACGATGCCTATTGCAGCGAACATCCCGGCGCAAAGCCGGGGCATTACGTCATGCTCGCGGTTACCGACTCCGGTGCCGGCATGACGCCGCAAACTCTGGCGCATATCTTCGAGCCCTTCTTCACGACGAAGGAAGTTGGAAAGGGAACTGGCCTTGGCCTCGCGACGGTCTACGGAATCGTCAAGCAGAGCCTCGGATACATCTGGGTTGACAGCGCTCTTGGAGTCGGTTCCAGTTTTCAGATCTATCTGCCGCGCGTCGAGGAAAGCGTCTCAAAACCTGCTGCCGAAGCACCAACCGACAACGTCCGTGGCAGCGAAACTATCATGCTTGTGGAAGACGCCGATGCGTTGCGCAAACTTGCGAATTCCTTTCTCGTCGATCACGGATTCAACGTGATCGTCGCCTCAAATGGCGAGGAAGCGCTCCGCGTTGCCGAACACCACGGCCGCCCGATCGACCTTCTCGTCACCGATGTCGTCATGCCCGGTATGAACGGGCGCGCTCTGGCTGACCGCCTGCTTGCCAGGCAGCCCAACCTAAAAGTTCTCTACATTTCCGGTTACACAGACAGTTTTATCGCAGGGCACGGCGTGCTGGAGGAGGGCACTTTCCTCCTCCACAAGCCTTTCACGGAAGAAGTGTTGATACGCAAAGTACGCGATGTGCTCGATGGGCGCGCGGGTCGCACCGACTCGCGCGTCCTGGCAAACGACACCGCCGAACTTGTTCGGCAGAGGCGCTGATACATGACACAGAAACTTGCTGAGAAATTGCCACAGACACCAGACACGAAGGAGACACGCTTGGCCAAGCTCTTGGTCGTCGATGACGAAGAATCCATGCGCCGCCTGATGCGGCTCAACCTTGGCGACAAGTATCAGATTATTGACACCGGTGAGCCCGAGACCGCGCTCTCCCTGGCGCTCGAACACAAGCCCGACGCCATCCTGCTCGATCTCCGCATGCCGAAATATTCCGGCTACGAACTCGCCCAAACGTTCACCACGTTCAGTTCGACGCAGCTAACACCCGTGTTCGTCATCAGCGGCGAAGCCGGCTCCACGACCAAAAGTTTTTGCCGAGACCTCGGCGTCGCCGCCTATTTCGAAAAACCCGTCGACTTCGACGCCCTCGAGCAGACTCTCTCGAAGCTCTTGACTGCCGGCAGAAAAGAACGGCGCAGCGAAGTCCGCGTGAAATTGCGTGTGCCGATCCGAATCGCCGGTCAAGCCGCCGACGGCTCCGATTTCGATGTCCTCACGATGACCGAAAACGTCAGCAAAACCGGCTTCTTGTGCGCCTGCAACGTCGACATCCACGTCGGTGCAACCGTGGAAGTGAGCTTGACCAACTCAACCGGACCCGTCGGCAAAGCCAAAGTGATGCGCTCCGAGTGGCAAGACACCCAATATCCCCGCTACGGCTGCCGCTTCACCGAAAAATTCGGCACCTGGGTCCTGCAATAAGCAGCACCCGCACCGCCGTCGTTGCCATCTGGGTTGTTATGCCCGGGACATGCGCCTCGCAACTTTTCACCGTGTGTAGTGGATGTCCGAATCGTTCAAGACGGGTCTGGCTTGCTCCGTCATAGTTGTCCTCGAATTCTCGGGGGACGGCAATGTTTGCCAGACAATGGACAAATGGACTTACGCTCGCCGCATTTTTCGCGGGCGTGCTGGCCGCGGGTTGGTGCTCCGCGCAAACGAAGGAAACCGCAATGCTAAGCGCAGACTCCTTCGCGAAAGCGAAGGACTTCATCAATCGCACCGGGCGGCCGCTCGATCGCGCCCGCTTCCGGTTTCACTTCGAGCAGGGAAGCGCAGCCGATGTGGTCTCAGAATTGGCCAAATATCAGAATCCGGACGGTGGTTTTGCAACAATCCTGGAAAGCGACAGTCGCTGGACCGGTTCTTCTCCTAACGGAACGAGAGTTGCACTAAAAATTCTCAGCGACGTAAAAGCTTCAGCCACAGATCCGCACGTGCAGGCGGCCGTGAAATATTTATTGGCGACCTTCGACGAATCCACCGGCACCTGGCGCGCGCTTCCCAAAGAAGCAAATACAGCTCCGCACGCACCGTGGTGGAACGTTCACGAAGACACAGGCAAGTGCGACGTCGACAGTCGGGTTTTTCCTACCGCTGCACTCGCGGGATACTTGCAACTCTACAACGCGCTTCTGCCGCAAGGACTTCTGAACCGAATTACGGATTCGTCGCTGACCTTTCTCGCGAATGCGCCGATAAAAATGCAGATGTCCGACATCGATATGCACACCGAGCTCGTGCGCTTGCTCCCGGCAGACCACCCTCAGCGAGAAGTAGCCGTCCAAAAACTCAGAACCGTTCTCCAAACTGTCGTCGTCCGCGACCCACACGAATGGACCACCTACGGAATCCAACCGCTCTCCTTCGTCGATTCGCTGCATTCACCCTTTTATCCCGGACTCGAAAAAGAAGCCGCCGTAAATTTGGACTACATTATCCAGTCTCAAAAGGACGACGGTGGCTGGCCGCTCAACTGGTCGTGGAACGACGTGGATCCCGCGGCATGGAAAATCGCAGAACAAGAATGGCGTGCCGTCATGACTCTCGAAAAACTAGAACGATTGGAGGGATTCCATCGAATCCAGCGTCGCTGAAACGACTTCAAGCCACCCGGTCGTCCTTAAGCAGCTGGATCGACAAATTCAGCGGCACCGGTCGGCGCGAGAAAATCCGACAAGCGCAGCGTGCATCCGGCAGAATCCAGCAGTTCGCTCGGTGATTTGCCCGCAAACCGTCCGACCTCGCGAGTCATGTGTGATTGATCGGCATAACCGGCCCTCGCGGCGAGGTCAGCTAAACCGAGCGTGCCAAAGCGATGGCTCGCGAGGTACAGCAGCCGCTGAAAACGCAGCACGGATTGAAACGTCTTCGGCCCGTATCCAACTGCAGCGGAAAATCTTCTTTGCATCTGTCGGCCGCTGATGCCGACAAAGTTGCTGAGTGCTTCGACCCGATCTCCTGGATGCCGAGCAAGCCAATGAATTGCACCAACGACCGTCGCATCCGGCGGTTCGACATCGCGGAGGCGGCGTGAGAGAGCCGCCTCAAGGGCGCCTCGACTGGCGCGAAATGTAGGCAGTTCGCCGATTCCCGCAAATGGCTCACGAGTCGCGGCTCTCCATAAATCTCCAAGAGCCGCCTCTTGATTGATCAGCTCAGACGCAGGCAAACCTAGGATCGCTGCCGCCTTGCCGGGATGGAATCTGACCCCTGTAATTTTCGTTCCAGGCGCAAGCTGAGCAATGAAAGCCGCAGTCCACGGTCCGATAACGGCGGGGGGTTGCCCCTGAATGAAAACGATATCGATACAGGCATCCGGCAAAACGCGATGCGCATACACCGTGTCCGACCGAATCGACTGCGTCCACAAGCACAAAACGTATTCACGCAATGCGACCGGCGGCAAGAATTCACGGTAGTCGGAGGAAGGTTTAGTTGAATGCGATCCGTTGCCGCTCATGAAAGAAAGGATACTACACAGCTCGCTAGTCTCAACAATCGGCCCGAAACGGGGCGATCAGATGATTATTCCTCGGTCAATCTTGATTGGACGCGCCGACGTCCGTTTAGTTCCGCTTGATGATGAAGACGGTCTTGTCGTCGATCTTGTACTGCTCACCGGCTTGGCGTAAAACTTCATCCCGCTTCGACGCGTAGTCGAGCAGCGCGTTGCATATGTCCTTTGCAGATTCGCGGTAGTGTTCTCGCATCACGTCTTGCAGGCGTTGGCGCTCTTCTTTGTCGCTGCCGTCGTAGACGCCGTCTGTATAGAGAAAGAAAATATCTCCCGGACTCATGAGCGTCATTTCGGACAGGTCCGAAGACTTCACGCGCCGCTTCCTGAAATCTAGGGACAAATATCTTTTGCGGTCCGGATGATCTTCGGGAATCTGCACGCCGAGCGGCAAAAACTGCACCATGCGGCTCCGGTCGATGTCCATGAACTTGCGATATTCAGCGGAAAAAACAAGCGGAGGAGGATGGCCGAAGTTCACGAAGCGAAAAACTCCGTAGGGCCGCAGCTCGCCGTACAGCATAGTGGCGATCTCCTGCGTGTTTTCGTCCTGGCTTTTTCCGAGCGCGTTGCGGGCGGTAGCCGACTGTGCCAATCGAAGATTGAGCCGCTCAAATAATTCAGGCGTGGTCTTTCCGCGATGATCGAGTTCGGACAGCATCAACGCTTGAAACGTGTCGTGTACAGTCGATGCGATTTTCGCCGCGATGATTCCGTGACCTTCGGCATCGACTAGGAGAACGCCCGCGGTTGTGTACAACGCCTTTAAATCTTCGGCAACGCGCACCTGTTCCGAGCTTCGTGCCTGCCGATATGCTGTTTCGACTTCGGGCGTAAAGCCCGGCTGCTTCTTCAGCCAAAGCACATGATCGTCCACCGAATTCCGTGGCGGCGCGTTCGCCGGCAATTTCTCCAAAAATTCCTTCGACAACTGGATCGCCCGCTGAATCCGCGCGTCGACGTCGTAGCGTTGGGCAAAGTTTATGTACTCAAAGAGATCGCCGCCGACATTCCCGGCTGGGATGGAATTCCCGTACATCTCGATGCCTTGCACATGCGGAATCGCGCCCTCGACGGGCATAAGCCGCTTGCGAAGATATTCGTCGATGCTTGGAGTTGTGTAAGTATTCGCCATAAGCGCTGCATCACTCTATACGAAAGTCCCACATTTCACAGAAGTTGCGCACAAGCATCGGCCCGCGCGTTTCGAGAGAGTATCAAGGGGATTGGGAGTCGAGTTCCGTGACAGGTGCTCCGTGCTCCATGGTCGCACGTTGAGCCGTTCCGAAATGGGACGGAAGGGGGGTACACCCCCTATGTTTTCTGAAGAGTGGGGAAGTGATGTGGAATCAGTTGTTTGCAAAATGATCAAAAATAAGAGTGTGTAGTCGATTGAAAAGAATGGAGTTGCGCGGGTGCGTGCGGCGTGGATCGACGAGTTCACAAAAAAGTGTAGCACGTGGGGTAGTAGATGTCAATAACGATTTATCGTGTGGTAATTCGAATGAGAGGATGGTCCGTTCGAACTCGACACGAAGTAGTCCCAAATGTGTCCAGCGCCAGGAATGGAGGTCAGCCGGTTTTCTGATCGTGTCCTGCGTCACCATCTTCTGTGATTCTGTTCACCGCAGATGCTCATTCCTTGCTCAAAAATCGAATCCGAGAAAGACCAATGTTAGTGACAGACATCATGAACGGACCGGTGGTCACCTGCACTCCATGGGACACCGCGCAGACCGCCGCCGGCTTGATGAAGACGCATGCTATTGGAGCGATACCAGTGGTTTCCGACGCTCTCGTTCCACTCCTTGAAGGCATTGTGACTGACCGCGACTTGTGCCTTGCGATTGTGGCCAGCGCCCGATCAGCAAGCAGAATTCCCGTTGCCGACGTGATGACTCGAGTCCCGGTGACGTGCTTGCCAGAGAGCTCGATTGAGGAATGCCTCGCATTCATGGGCAATTGCCAAGTGAGGCGCATTCCCGTCGTCGACGAGGGCGGACGCTGCGTCGGCATCGTCTCGCAGGCCGACGTAGTCCGCTATGCCGCAACGCGCGAAGTCGTCGCGACTCTGCGAGCGATTTCCGATGTTCCGAAGTCCGGAGCCACCGTGGCTTTGGACAAAAATTATTTCTACTGCGGTCAGCTTCATGAGTCCGATCAGATCGCATTGCTCGAACGGCGCCGCCAACAAGCGGCGCTCGAGGAGGTGCTTCAATGATCTTCGCCAATCGCGCCGAGGCAGGACGAGGTTTGGCTTGGCGTTTGGAAAAATACGCCGGCCGCGATGATGTCGTGGTGCTCGGAATACCCCGCGGAGGCGTACCCGTTGCGTTCGAAGTTGCCCAAGCCCTTCATGTTCCGCTCGACATATTTCTCCTCCGCAAACTCGGCGTGCCCGGACATGAGGAACTTGCCTTCGGTGCGATTGCATCCGGCGGGGCGCGTGTTATCAACCGACGAACACTGCGTGCCCTGCACATTTCAGCGGAGGACGTGGACGCCGTCACCGCGCGCGAGCAGCAGGAGTTGAAGCGCCGAGAGGTCTCTTATCGTGGCGAGCAGCCGCCTCTCTCTCTGTTACCGACAAAACCGTGATCCTTGTGGACGACGGCATTGCCACAGGGGCGAGCGTCCTTGCTGGCATTCACGCTTTGCGTGAGCTCCGGCCCACGAAAATCGTGATCGCCGTTCCCGTCGCGCCACCGGAGGCTTGCGCGCGCCTGGCTTACGAGGTTGACGAAATCGTCTGCGTGGCGACTCCCGAGTATTTCCGGGCCGTCGGCGAGTTCTATGACGACTTCTCGCAGACCAGCGACGAAGAGGTGATCTCGCTGCTCGCGGCAAATCGGAAGATGCTCGTCACGGAGGCTGCATGAACATGGTCCAGCGCGACGCAATACGGCCCTGCCTTGTCCGGGATGTTCGCATCGATATAGACGGCGTTTCGCTCGCAGGCAGGCTCACAATTCCTGAAAACGCACGCAGCATTGTTCTGTTTGTTCACGGCAGCGGCAGCAGCCGGCACAGTCCCCGCAACCAATTTGTCGCAGAGATTCTGCAAGCCAAGGGTATGGCAACACTGCTCTTTGATCTCCTCACTGCTGGTGAAGAAGATCTCGATCAGCGGACCGCTAGTCTCCGCTTCGATATCGATCTGCTAACCCGGCGGCTGATCGGCGCGACCGCCTGGACAAATCGTAATCCGCTCACGCAAGGTCTGCGGATTGGATACTTCGGCGCAAGCACAGGTGCGGCGGCGGCTCTTGCGGCAGCTGCGCGGATTCAATCAGTTGCCGCCGTCGTTTCCCGCGGAGGCCGGCCCGATCTCGCGGGTGACGCCCTTGGTCATGTCCTCGCACCAGCATTGTTCATTGTTGGCGGCCGCGACGAAACCGTCCTGGAGCTGAACCGTCGTGCCCTCGCTCAACTCCACTCGCGGCAAAAACGGCTTGTCGTCATACCCGGTGCCACGCATCTTTTCGAGGAGCCCGGAACGCTAGCAGAAGTTGCGAAAACGGCTGCCGAGTGGTTTGTTCGCCATCTCACGGGTGAGGGAGCGGAGAGCCGCGAGCCTCTCCCGAATCGAGAACAACTACACTCCGGAAGGTAAAGCCATGCGCACAACACACGATAACCGAGAACTCATTGGTGCCGTCCGCGAAGCCGCCCACCCGCTTACCGGAGACCATACGGATTTTGACCCGCTGCTCCGTCTCGTAGGCGATTCCCGATTCGTTCTTATCGGTGAAGCGTCGCATGGAACGCACGAGTTCTATCGCGTTCGAGCGCAGATCACAAAGCGCTTGATTGCAGAAAAGGAGTTCAACGCGGTCGCCGTGGAGGCCGATTGGCCGGATGCCTACTGCGTAAACCAGTTCGTCCGTTTCGAAGGCAATGATGAGGAAGCGGTTGACGCCCTCAGCGGTTTTCAGCGCTTCCCGTCCTGGATGTGGCGCAACGCGGATGTACTCGACTTTGTGGGATGGCTACGTGCTTACAACGCCCATCGTCACGGACGTAAAGTCGGCTTCTACGGCTTGGACCTTTACAGCTTGCATGCGTCCATGCGGGCAGTGTTGGCTTTTCTGGATAAGGTCGATCCCGATGCCGCACGCAGGGCTCGCGATCGGTATGCATGCTTCGAAAATTTCGGCGAAGATACCCAGGCCTACGGCTATTGCGCAAGTTTCGGCCTCAGCAAGAGCTGCGAGGACGAGGCCGTCGGTCAATGGCTCGAAATGCGACGGCGAGCCGTCGATCTCGCCCAGCGCGACGGCCGCGTGGCGCGCGATGCGTTTTTCTTCGCCGAACAGAATGCGCGTCTCGTAAAAAACGCCGAGCAATACTACCGTTCCATGTTTCACGAGCGCGTCTCGTCCTGGAATCTGCGGGACACGCATATGGCTGAGACGCTGGATGCGCTCGTACATCACCTTGGTTCTCATTCCAAGGTTGTGATTTGGGCGCACAACTCGCACTTGGGCGACGCCCGCGCTACGGAAATGGGACAGCGTGGGGAACTGAACCTGGGGCAACTCGTCCGCCAACGCTATGGCGGCGATGCAAAGCTGATAGGGTTTACTACGCATTCCGGCACAGTAACTGCGGCGTCCGGATGGGACAGTCCCGCGGAACGCAAGTATGTGCGTCCCGCATTGAGGGGAAGCTATGAAGCTCTCTTCCATGCTGCAGGCGTGCCCAATTTCCTTTTGCTTCTCGGGAACAAAGAAGCGGCACCTCTAGCTCTTCATGAACCGCTTCTCGAGCGCGCGATCGGCGTGATCTATCTTCCCGACTCGGAGCGCGCCAGCCATTATTTTTATGCGCAGCTGGCTCACCAATTTGACGCCATTCTTCACTACGACGAGACGCGCGCGGTCGAACCATTGGAACGCACCGCTGCATGGGAGAGGGGAGAGGTTCCCGAAACCTATCCTTCCACGTTTTAGCGTGCTACCGGCATCGTCCATTATTTTGGCGGCCGCATGTTTCGTTGATCTGTTGTTCTTTCAATAGATTCAGACCACATCCTCAACGATCGGCTCCAATTCTAATTGACGGGCCCTCGGGAACGTTTTTTCAAAATCGTGCCGTGTGTTAGACGCCTTAGTACTTAACTATAGATGTTATGAGAGGTGTGATGAGGGTCACAGCCGATACGATCCGCCGGAAGTACCGTTCCGGGCTGGAGGTGTTGCCTATGATTATGAAAAATCTCACCAGGATGGCAACTGCAGCAGTCGTGCTGGTAGTAACTGTGGTGGTTTTTGCCGGCCAAGTAGCAATCGGCGCGCAGGAAAAGGACCAAACGCAGATCAAGAAGGCGCCGATGCCTCACTCAAAGCCGGAATCAGGGGCGCAGATGTACAAGGACTATTGTGCAGTATGTCATGGAAAGGACGGCCGCGGTGATGGACCGGCAGCGGAAATCCTGAAATCACCGCCGCCAAGCTTGCGGACGCTAGCGAAATCAAACGATGGAAAGTACCCCGACACGAAAGTCCGATCGGTGCTGATGTTTGGTTCGGCGAACAAAGCGCATCGAACGTCCGACATGCCGTTTTGGGGGCCGACGTTCCGTGCGGAAGGTGGCAGCAACATTTCCGAGTTGAGAATCAGCAACCTGACGAAATATATCGAGACGCTGCAGGATAAGTAGCCAAGAAAAATCTCTTTGCCGAACAGGGCGGTAACGAGGTGACGGTTTGCGGCAGCGTTCGACACCGAAAGACCGCCCTAAAGGCACGAGGCGAAAAGAATTACAGGTTCGCGTTTTTTGAATTGCTGCTTAAAACGATAGAGCATCCGCGACTGTTTGAAAGGCGACCGCCGTGAGCCACCCTCAAGAACCGAGGGCGAATCAGGTGGTTGAGCTTGTTTTCGGGGCAGTCGGCTTGAGAAGGGCGAGGACGTACGTTGGAGTTAGCGGAATGCGGCGGGCGTGGATGCCGGTGGCGTCGAAAAAGGCGGCGGCGACGGCTGGGGGGACGAGTCCATTGGCG
>JAFAZL010000313.1 GCA_019239815.1 Acidobacteriota bacterium | reverse complement strand
AAATTCCGCACATAGTGTTGGTTCCGAGTCCTTAATCTCGTCAGGTATTAGAACAATGGCTTCAGAATTCGGCGATTCAACATTCGCTGATAAAAACGGGATTCATCGTCGCTGACCAACCGTTTTTGGCCGGAGAGCGACGCTTTCACAAAACCGTAGAACATAGCGAGGCCGCCGATCAGAAACGGCGAGCCGGAAATCGCGCGATGCATCGACTTGAAGAGGAAGAAGAAAAGTCCGCCGCCGGTGAGGTAATAAATCTCGCCGTGGAAGCGGCAGGTGCTGAGGCCGCCTGCCTTCGAGCCCTCGGGCTTCAAGTGGTTGAACTGGATGTCATCGAAGTGCCGCGTCTTCCAGCCTTTGAATTGCGCGCGAATTTCGTCGATGGTGTCCCAGCCGCGGTCGAGAACGAAGCCGTCTATGTCGCGGAAGCACTGTAGCCGTACGAATTTGGTTGCGCCCGCCGCGTGGTACGAAGGCATTTTCACCGGACGCCACTCGCCAGTCGAATTCTCGAGATACAGCCCAGAACTGATGCCGAGTTTCGGTTCGGCTTCCATTTCGCGAATCAGGCGCTCGAAATAATCCGCAGGCAATTCGAGGTCGCAGTCCATCTTCACGACATAGTCGTGCGGAATGGTGCGAATCGACTCGTAGCCCGTGGCGAAGGCGCGGATTTCCGTGACCCCAAGATTGCGAACAGAGTCGCGATTGATGCGAATCGACTTGATCCAATCGTGGTCTGCGGCGTATTTCGCGATGATCGCCGGCGTCTGATCCGTGGAACCATCGTCGACGATGAGCCACTGCACAGGACGGACGGTCTGCCTCAGCATCGACTGAATGGTGCGCTCGATGTAACGATCTTCGTCCTTGACCGGCGAGACGACAACATAGCGCGGCGTGAATGCGGCAGTCTGCGTCACGAGAATTTTGCCTTGAGCGATTTCGAAAGATATTGCACATTACCGAGCCAGTCGTAGTCGCCGTTGAGCTTCGCGGCGAAGAAGGTCGGGTCATCCCAGGAATTCGCGGGGAGGCGCTTGAGGCAGAAGCGATCTTCGACTCCGTGCGTCGAGCCGATGATCGTGGAGACACCGTTCTGGTAGCCGGCATCGACCAGGACGCTGCGCAAGCGCTGCACGAATTCACGATTGTGCTGCGGATACGCGTACGGATAAGCGAATGAATCGATCGCGAATCCAAGTTCGTTTTCGATCGTCGTCTTCGAGTCGCGCAGTTCCGCTTCGAGTTGATCGTGAGCGACTTCCTTGAGCACCGGATGCGTCACAGTGTGCGAGCCGAACAGGACGCCAGCGCGTGACAGTTCGCGCACTTCGTTCCAGGTGAGGCAGTCGAGTCCCTTGAATGTCGCGGTCGTTTTCTGGATGAATGCGGTCGGGAGATAAACGATCGCGGTGAAGCCGAATTTCGCGAGAATCGGCTGCGCGTTGGTGTAGAAATCGCGGAAGCCATCATCGAAAGTGATGATGACGGGCTTGCGGACGATGCGAATGCTGGTCTCGCCGTTGGCGAAAACATCCGCGGGCGACAGCGTTTCAAAGCCGCTTTCGTGCAGATAACGCATCTGTTGCTCGAAGACCGCGGGCGAGGTAACGGTGCCAAAGTACGGGTGACGTGAGTCGGCGCCTGGCTCAGCGATGCTGTGGTACATCAGAATCGGAATGCGGAGCGCCGCCGGCGACGCGCTGATGCGGCGCAACGGGCGCACCAGGCGCAAGCTGACGAGACGGTCAACGCGGAGTGCCGAAGATTGCGTCGTGGATGATTCGGTGACTGGCATTCGTGCTGGGCTAGTCGAAGCTAAGATTCGAAAGTCGGGAAATAAAGACGCAGGCCGGGCGGTTTTCACCGTTACGCGGCCTGCGCGATGAGTATTAGTGATTTCTCGTTTCGATCGGATTTAGACCGAGGGGACCGAGAGAATCTCTTCGACGGCCTGCGCGACGCGTGCCTGCTGCGCCTTCTGCAGCTGCGGGAACATCGGCAGCGACAGGATTTCGAGCGCCAGCTTTTCGGTGACGGGGAAGTCGCCATTCTTGTAGCCGAGCGACTTGTACGCGTTCTGCAAGTGCAGTGGAATCGGATAGTGGATGCCGGTGTCGATCTTCTGTTCGGCAAGGCGCTTCTGGAGGCCGTCGCGATCGGCAACGCGAATCACGTAGAGATGCCACACCGGACGCGACCATTCGGGTACGCGCGGCAGTTTCACCGCGGTGTTGGACGCCAGCAGCTTGTGATATTCCGCGGCCACAGCCTGACGCTGCTTGTTCCATTCCGCGAGGTGGCGAAGCTTTACATGAAGCAATCCGGCCTGGAGCGAATCGAGACGGCCGTTGTAGCCCTCGATGTCGTGGTAGTACTTTTTCACCTGGCCGTGTTCGCGCAGCATCTTCATCTTGCGAGCCATCTCGGGATCGTTCGTCGTGATGGCGCCGCCTTCACCGCAAGCTCCGAGGTTTTTCCCTGGGTAGAAGCTGAAGGCCGCAGCTACGCCGATCGAACCAGCCTTGAGCCACTTGTTCTGTTTCTTCGAAAAATATTCCGCGCCGTGAGCCTGGCAGGCGTCTTCGACGACGATGAGCTTGTATTTGGCCGCGATTTCCATCAGCGCGTCCATGTCGGCGCATTGGCCGTAAATATGGACCGGAATAATTGCCGAGACATGCTTTTTGGTCTTCTTGTGAATGGTCTTGCCGCCGACGAATTCACACTCCCGGTCGAGATATTCCTGAAGCCGCTTCGGGCTCATCGTGTAGGTGACTTCGTCGATATCGACGAAATGGATTTGCGCACCGGCCTGGGTGATGGCTTCGGTCGTGGCGATGAAGGTGTGGGGAACGGTGACGACGATGTCGCCTGGTTCGACACCCGCCGCGGTCAAAGCGAAGCGGACGGCGTCGGTGCCGCTGTT
>JAFAZL010000077.1 GCA_019239815.1 Acidobacteriota bacterium | reverse complement strand
TTTTCGCTCTGGCCGTCGATGCTGGAACCATTGCCGTGAACCCGGTGATCAAGGCCAAGCGATACAAACTGGAAAATGCCCGAACCCGCGAAATGTCGTTTGCGGAAGAAGATGCAATTCGCGCCGCGATTCGAAAGCTCTGCCCGTCTAAGGAACCAGAATTCGATCTCGCGCTGCACCTCGGATGCAGACGTAGCAACATGTACGGCCAGCACAACGCCAAGCGTGCTCGCATCGAGCCGTTGCAGTGGCCCGAAGTCAATTTAGACTTCCGTGTCGTTACATTCCGTTCGAAAAACGGCAAAACCTACCGAGTGCCCATCAACAAGACGGCACTGGCGGCATTCAAGAAATTGCGCCAACGTGGCGATGGCACAGGCGCTGTCATACGGAAACCACGACCCGGACGGACTGGCGCGGATGGCCGTGAACTGAAATCTTCCCGCAAGTGGTTTGCGAACGTCTTGGAAGAAGCCCAAATCAAGGACCTCACTTGGCACGACTTTCGCCACACGTTTGGAAGCCGACTACGCGCTGCCAAAGTGCAGATCGAAGATATTCGCTACCTGTTAGGACACGGCGCGAAATCGATCACCGAACGTTACGCTCACGCGAATCTTGATGTGCTGCGTGAAGCTGTCGCTACGCTAGATCGTAAGGCGGGAAAAACAACCGGAACAAAAACTGGAACACCCTCTCTTTTACGATTTCGAGCTTCGTAGTCGGTAAGTGCATCTCGCTGGAATTGCTACGAGATAGTTGGTGGACGAGAAGGGATTCGAACCCTCGGCCTCCTCGTTGCGAACGAGGCGCTCTCCCAGCTGAGCTACTCGCCCACGTCTCATTGGGAGCCTTAATTATACCTTACGGAGTCGAGGCGATTCCAGAATTTGCAGCACAATTGGTTTCTTTCCGGCGTACCTTGTTCACGTTCGAAGGGGCGTTGCCGAGCATAATTCGCGTGAATATGGCGGCGAATGTTGGTATTTAGTAGGCGCGTCCGGGAGAAACGGGAATGCCACGTCGATTCCTCATCGTTTGTGTTGGGTTGTTGCTGCTAGCCACGGTCAGCGCGGGGCAGGCGGATCAAGCTGCAAACGCGGAGAAGCAGCAACAGAAGCAAGCTGGCGATCAGCAGAAAAATCCGCCGAAGAAGGACAGCACTGACGATGCGCTGGCGGCACTGCTGGGAGGACCGAAACTTGATAAAGAGGCCGTGGAGCGCGGGCGCAAGATCTTTGTGCCGACTTGCGGGTTTTGCCATGGCAATGATGCGCATGGCAAGTCGGGTCCGGACCTAGTGCGATCACAGCTGGTGCTGCACGACAACAAGGGTGATGCGATTGGGCCGGTGATTCGAAATGGGCGGCTGGAACGAGGGATGCCAGCGTTTGCGTCGTTCACGAATGAGCAGATCGAGGATATTTCGACGTTTCTGCACTCGCTGGCGCAGGATGTTTCGAACCGATTTGCTTACAAGCTAGGCGACTTGGTTACGGGCGACGCGACGAAGGGTGCGGCGTTTTTTAACGGCGACGGGCACTGCAGCAACTGCCATCAGCCCGCAGGCGACCTTGCGCATGTTGCGACGAAATATGAACCGGCTGACCTGCAGCGCCGCATGCTTTACCCCGCGCCGAATTTTATCGATGTGTTTCTCGGAAGGTCGTTTGCGCCTCCGGTGCCGTCGAAAGTGACGGTGAAGCTGGCGTCGGGCGAGGAGGTTTCGGGAACGCTGATTCACCTTGATGAGTTCACGGTGACGATGCACGACGCGTCGGGGTCGTATCGATCGTTCTCACGCGACACCGCGACCGTAGAAGTACAGGATCCGCGCGCACAGCACGAAGCGTTGCTGCCGCTCTATACCGACGAGCAGATGCACAATGTTCTGGCGTACTTGGAGACATTGAAATGAGAGCCTGCGCGATTGCTTTGGCTTTGTTGCTCACGCCAGTTTTCTTACGCGCACAAGGGCTGACACCGGCGGCATTGGTGAAGCCCGGAACGGAAGTCTGGCCGACGTACAACGGCGACTACTCGGGCCAGCGACACAGCCCGCTGACGCAGATCAACGCTTCGAATGTCGATTCCCTTTCGCTAGCGTGGATTTATCGGGCGACGGGATTCGGGCCTGGTGGATTTGGATCCGTAGTTAAATCGACGCCGTTGGAAGTGAACGGAGTGCTGTACTTTACGATGCCCGACAACGTTTGGGCGGTCGATGCGCGAAGCGGGCGCGAAATCTGGCACTTCAAATATCCACCGAATGATGGCGGGCACATCGGACAGCGCGGAGTCGCCATGCTGGGCGAGACGCTTTATTTCGAAACGCCGGACTGCAACCTGATCGCGCTCGACTCGAAAGATGGCACAGAGAAATGGCGCAAGACGATCGCGGACGTAAAGCTGGAATATTTCTGCACGATGTCGCCGCTAGTCGTTGAGAACCACGTCATCACCGGGGTCAGTGGCGATTCGCTGGACAATCCGGGTATCTGGAAGCTCGCGATGCGGAGACGGGTGAGGTGCAGTGGCACTGGAACACCGAGCCTGCGAAGGGCGAGCCAGGCTTTGAAACTTGGCCGGATGAAGAGGCGCGCGCGCACGGCGGCGGCATGACGTGGATGACCGGCACGTATGATCCAGAACTGCGGCTCGTTTACTGGGGAATCGGAAACCCGAATCCAGTGCACGCCGGCGCGGGAAGAAAAGGCGACAACGTGTGGACCTGCTCGATCGTCGCGCTTCATGTCGATACGGGAAAAATGGAGTGGGGTTACCAAGTGTCGCCGCACGACACGCATGACTGGGATGCAACGCAGACGCCAATCTTGTTCAATGGCGAATTCAAGGGCAAGCAGCGGAAGCTGATCGCGCAGGCGAGCCGCAACGGGTACTTCTTTTTGCTGGATCGCACGAATGGCGAGCACCTGCTGACGGAGCCATTCATCAAGACGAATTGGACGCTCGGGATCAATGCGAAGGGACAGCCGATACCGAACCCGGCGAAGGAGCCGACGCGGAATGGAACGCTGGTTTCGCCGAGTTCGAATGGAGCTTCGAATTGGTTTGCGCCAAGCTTCAATCCGCAAGCAGGACTCTTCTATGTGGTCGCGTCGCAGAGCTACAGCGTTTTCTACCTCACGGCGGAAGGTAAGGCGGAAGGCTTCGCGGGGCGCGACGACTTTCTGAACTATCCCGGCGTCATCGAGGCGATCGACTACAAAACGGGAGCGATCAAATGGAAGCACGACATCGGCGCTTCCGGGCCCGGATTACTGACCACCGAAGGCAACCTGCTGTTTACCGGCGACAATTCGAACCACTTTATCGCGATGGATTCCACGACCGGAAAGACGTTGTGGCATACAACGACCGGAGCCAACCAGAATAATGGCGCGATCACGTTTGAGATGGACGGCAAACAGTATGTCGTCGTTGGTGCGGGGGATTCGCTCTACGCTTTCACGTTGGCCCGGACACCAAGTGGATCGCGTCGCGCGAAGTAATTCGCTTCTGTCGTTGGTTACTTCGTGTTAAATGCCTGAGCGATCTGGTCGAGTTCGGTGCGAATCTTGGTCCACTGCTGATCGACCACAGGCCCGAGCGAAACGTCGGACTTCACCTGCTCGATGCTGCGCGCGGTCTGCTGGACGAGGGGGAGAGACTGATCCGCGGTCTTGTTGCTCTGGAACTGACGTAGCATGCCTTCGGTCTGATTCTGAAATTGTGTGGCGAGATTGCGCGCGTCTTTTTCGCGGCTGGTCTTACGAACCGTGCTCTTGCTGAGGGCCTTGTTCCAGACGGGGCGGAAGTTTTTAGCGTCGTTCTTCAAATTGTTCATCATGTTGGCGACATCTTTGTCGCTGAGCCGGTCCTGCGCAGCAGTCGAAAATGCTCCGACGGCTAAAAACAACGCGATCGAGAGAAACGAGACGATTCGAAGGGTTGTGCACTTCACGTGAATTTCTCCTGGGACGAGAGTCTTTTCTAGGCGGTAGGCGGATCCTGTAGCAAATCGCGGGCCTCCGCGGACAATAAATTTAGCACTCCGAAACGGGAAAACGCCACCCACGGTGCCGGCCTATTTGCTTTACGGGCCGGATACGCTTACGCCACAGAAACACGCAAATTACGAGGCTGAAACCTTGCCGTAATCCAGGGCCAGACACACTGCTTGCATGCCAACCACCGCGGTTCTGGTTCAGGATTGCGAAGGACCGATCACATCCAGCCCATCGTTCTCCGTATCCCTGGCCCAAAATGTCGCTGACCTGACGGAATGCCAGCGCCTACGATTCCAGGTTTTCAATCGCGAACTAGGCGAAGGGCTTGAGTCGTCGGAGCGAACTGGATTGGACCGCGACCAGTTCGATTGGGTATGCGATCACCTGATGGTGCGCGACCTATCGACCGGAGTGCTGGTCGGCACTTACCGCATGCAGACCGGCTACCGGGCGCAGGGGAATCTTGGCTATTACAGCGAACAGCTCTTCGATTTCGCGCCGTTCGAACCGATTCGGGGCGAGTTGCTCGAACTCGGCCGCGCATGCGTTCATAGCGACTACCGGAGTACAACGGCTCTGGCGATGCTGTGGAAAGGCATCGCGTCCTACGCAGCACTGTGCAATGCGCGATACATGATTGGGTGCAGCTCGATTACTTCGCAGGATGAAAACGAAGGAGCGGCGCTGTTTGAAGAGTTGTGCGAGAAATATCTGGCGCCAGAGGGTTTGCGAACGCTGCCAAAGCCGCCTTATCGCTGCGAACCTGGGGACTCCGCGTCGCGCCGTTCGGCTCCCGAACCGCCACGACTGTTTCGCGCATATCTCGATATCTCCGCGCGGCTCTGCGGCCCACCGGCGATC
>JAFAZL010000068.1 GCA_019239815.1 Acidobacteriota bacterium | reverse complement strand
GCAAACCAACCTCTTGCATCTCGTTGGGTGCCAATCCCACTGCGGCTGATCGCCGGCTATGGATTCATGGAGCACGGTTTTGCAAAACTGTCGCGCGGCCCGGATGCGTTCGCGGGAATTCTGCAGGCTCTCGGTGTTCCTATGCCGCACATCACAGCATGGGTCAGCATACTTACTGAGCTTCTTGGCGGATTGGCAGTACTGCTTGGAGCATTTCTACCGATCGTGAGCGTGCCGCTGGCAGGGCTGTTGCTGGTTGCCATGTTCACGGTGCATCTGCCATACGGGTTCCCCTCGATCAAACTGATAGGCGCGTCGGCAGGCCGAGCTCAGTTTGGGCCGCCGGGTTACGAGTGTGTCTTGCTCTATCTCGCGTGCCTTGTAGCGCTTGTGTTCGCCGGCTCTGGACCGATGGGTGTCGACGATTACCTGAAAAGAAAACGCGAAGCCTAGGGACACCTGTTACCGAGCGGGAACAGGTGCAAGAGCGCCGATCACGGCGTCCGTGAAATCGGCGGTGCCGGACTTGCCGCCGACGTCGCGGGTGGTGTGCTTTCCATCGCTGTAGACCTTGTCGACGGCTTGCTCGATGCGGAGCGCGGCACTGCGTTCGCTGAGGTGCTTGAGCATCATCACGGCGCTCAGCAGCAGGGCAGTGGGATTGGCGAGGCCTTTGCCGGCGATGTCGGGCGCGGTGCCGTGGACAGCCTCGAACATCGCACAGTCGTCGCCGATGTTGCCGCTGGGCACGATTCCCAGCCCGCCGACCAAGCCGGCAGCTAAGTCGCTCATTACGTCACCATACAAGTTCGGCAGCAGCAGGACGTCGAACTGGCTTGGGTCGAGCGCGATCTGCATGCAAGCGTTATCGACGATGAATTCTTTGTATTCGATCTCCGGAAAGTTCGGAGCTACTGCTCGAATCGATTTCAGAAACAAGCCATCCGACAACTTCATGATGTTCGCTTTGTGGATGGCGTGAATTTTCTTGCGGCCGTTTTTCTTGGCGTAGTCGAACGCGAATTTGGCGATGCGGGTCGAGGCCTTTTCGGTGATGATTTTCAGGCTTTCGACGACGCCGGGAACGACCGTGTGTTCGAGACCGGCATAGAGGTCTTCGGTGTTTTCGCGGACGATGACGACATCGACGCCGTCGAACCGCGACTTCACGCCGGGAAGATTTCGCACTGGCCGAAGGTTGGCGTAAAGGTCGAGCGTCTTGCGCAGCGCGACGTTGACGCTGGGCGCGCCTCCGGCGACAGCCGTGGCCATCGGGCCCTTAAGCGCGACTTTGTTACGGCGAACGGCTTCGATGGCGCCCTGGTTTAGCAGAGCGCCGGGATCGACAGCCTTGTCTACCGAACCGCCCGATGTATCAGCACGGGCCTCAATTTGCTCCCATTCAATATCGACGCCAGCAGCTTCAAGAATGCGTTTGACGGCGGCCGAAACCTCGGGCCCGATGCCTTCACCGGGGATCAACGTGACCTTGTGTCTCATGGCAGCATCGTATTGTATGCGATGGGCTTAGGCTTGTCGAAACGGCGGCGCGGGGAGTTGCCAGGAAAGAACGCCGACGCAAATGGTCCGAGATGCAGTGGATTTTGGGTTCTGCTATACTGGGTTTGTGAGGCCGGTGCGATCGGGCGCCGGCGACATTGAAGTCGAGAGGGAACAATGATCAATTTGACGCCTGTTGCCAGCACCAAGGTTAAGGAAATCATGCAGATGCAGAACCCTGTGCCTGTTGCACTGCGTGTGGCGGTGGTTGGCGGAGGCTGTTCCGGCTTTCAGTACCACATGGCGTTTGAGAACCAGACCAACGAAACCGACGAAGTGATGGATTTCAACGGCCTGAAAGTGGCTGTGGACCAGATGAGCTCGATGTACCTGGAAGGTGTCGAGATCGACTACATCGAAACGGTTGAGGGCGCCGGCTTCAAGTTCAACAACCCTAATGTGAAGAGCACCTGCGGGTGCGGAAGCTCGTTCAGCGTTTAAGATTTCGAGAAAGACGAACTTTCAAAGCTCCTGGGCCTCGGCTCAGGAGCTTTTTTGTTTGCGGGCCTGTTGGCCTAAAACGTGAGCACACGGAAGGTGTGGCTCGTTTGCAATCTACTGATTCCAACCGTATTCTGAAGTGCCAGCATGAAAATCGCTCTCGCGCAGTTCAATCCCACCGTCGGTGATTTTGCCGGAAATTCTGCCCGTATCCTGGCGCTGGCCGCTCAAGCGAAAGAGCGTGGCGCTGAACTCGCCGTATTTTCGGAGCTTTGCCTGTGCGGCTACCCTCCACAGGACTTGCTAGAACGTCCGGCCTTTATTGAACGAAACCTCAAAGAGTTGAAAGATTTGGCGAAGAGACTGACTTTGCCGTCGATTGTCGGCTTTGCGGGCAAAGTTGCAAAAAGCAAGCGTTCCAAGGCGATTGCCAACAAGGCGGCGCTGCTTAGCGGCGGGAAAATTGTTTTCGAGCAGAGCAAGATGCTGCTGCCGACATACGACGTGTTTGATGAGTCGCGCTACTTCACAGCGGCGGAAAAGCAGTCAACCGTCGAATTCAGCGGTGATCACCTCGGGATCACGATCTGCGAAGACGTCTGGAACGACAAGAATTTCTGGCCCGAGTCGCGCTATGACCGCGACCCGGTGATTGAGCTTTTTGCGCAGGGAACTACGCTGTTGCTGAATATCTCGGCATCGCCTTATGTGATCGACAAGCGGTCGCTGAGATTCGACATTTTGGCATCGATTGCCAAGCAGCAGAAGAAGGCAGTCGTGTATGTCAATCAAATCGGCGGAAACGACAGCCTGATTTTCGACGGCGCGAGCATGGCGCTGACGGATGACGGCAAACTCGCGGCGCAGGCGCGGGCGTTTGAAGAAGATTTGGTGATGTTCGATACGCTGACCGGCAAGGGCGACATTCATGATCAGCCGCGCGAAGAGGTGGAATATGCCTACCGTGCGCTGGTCATGGGCACGCGCGACTATGTCAACAAATGTGGATTCAAGAAGGTTTTAGTTGGCTTGAGCGGGGGTATTGATTCCGCTGTTGTGGCGAGTATTGCCGTCGCCGCGCTGGGCGCGGAGAACGTACAGGGTGTGTCCATGCCGGGCCCGTATTCGTCGGAAGGTAGCAAGAACGACGCGTGCGCGCTGGCGAAGAATCTTGGGATCAAGCTCATTACGTTACCCATCGCAGACGTTTTCGATTCGTATCGCAAGGCGCTGGCGCCGGCGTTTCACGGAATGGCCGAAGGGGTCACGGAAGAAAATATTCAGGCACGCATTCGCGGAAATTATTTGATGGCGCTGTCGAATAAATTTGGTTCGATGCTGCTCAGCACCGGAAACAAATCGGAGTTGGCCGTAGGATATTGCACGCTATACGGCGACATGGCCGGCGGTCTGGCAGTGATCTCCGATGTGCCGAAACTGATGGTCTATGAGCTGGCGAAATGGATCAACCGTGAGAGGGAACTCATCCCCCAGGCGACGATCGACAAGCCGCCTTCGGCTGAGTTGAGGCCCGATCAGAAGGACGAAGACAGCCTGCCACCATACGATGTGCTGGACCGCATCCTCAAGAGTTACATCGAGGATCTGAAGAGCCCGCAGGAGATCGCCGATCGCTATGATTTCGACCTCAAATTGGTGAAAGATATAGCGTTGCTGGTCGATCGCAGCGAATACAAGCGCAAGCAGGCGGCGCCGGGATTGAAGATTACCTCGCGCGCGTTTGGATTTGGCCGGCCGTTTCCGATTGCGCAGAAATTCATTCCGTAGACTCATTGGAGCACGGGGCTTTCAAGGAAGAGGAATTGTGAACACGTCATCGAGAGTCTTGAGGCTGACTGCGACGGCCATTTGCGGTTTGCTGGGAGCGAGCCTGGCCGTGCCAGCAGGCGCCTGGGCGCAGGGAACTCAGGCTTCTCAAAGCGCCGGTGGGGCCGGAGCAGCTACGGCTACAGCGTCTGCAACAAAAGCCCCTCAGTCCCCGCTTCAGAAGACTATCGAGGCCTATGTCCGGAACCTGTATGCGTTTGGGCCCGACGTAGACGTGACCGTATCCGAACCGAAAGACGCGGGAGCGGCTGGGCTGCTTGAGACGAATGTGTCGGTCAAGGTCGGCGGCAACAACGAGGACGCGAAGTTCTATGTCAGCAAGGATGGCAAATATTTAATTCGAGGCGAAGTGTCAGACCTTGCAAAGGATCCGCTGGCCGCAAATCGGGCGCTGATGGATCTGAAAGACGCGCCTTCGGTCGGCGACCCTAAGGCGGCCGTGACTTTAGTCGAGTTCTCGGACTTCGAGTGTCCGGTGTGCCGCAGCCTTCACGACATCATGCGCGGGATCATGCAGAACTATCCGCAGGTACGGGTCGTATTTAAGGATTACCCGATCGAGGTTTTACATCCTTGGGCCCGGACGGCAGCCATCGCCGGGCGGTGCGCCTATATGCAGGAACCGGCTGTTTTCTGGAAAATGTACGACCTCATCTACGACAACCAGGACATCATCTCGGCCTCGAACGCCTGGATGAAGATGTCCGAGTATGCCGGTCAGATCGGGCTGAACGCGGACACGTTCCGGTCGTGCATGGCGGGTCCGGATGCCGGCGCGGCGGTCGATGCGAGCCGCGCGAACGGACAGAAACTGGATGTCAATTCGACGCCAACAATTTTTGTGAACGGACGCAAAATGGTCGGCGCGGATGCACATTTGATCGAGCAATACATTCAGTACGAACTCGGCAAAGCGAAGCAAAGCGGAGATAGGAAGTAGAGAGGGACGAGGTGTTTGTTAGCCCTCGAAGGGCCTTAGTTCAGGCTTAATTCCGGTCATATTCGTAAGTTAACATAATATAACTTATAGGAAGCGATGTCAAGCGAAATCTGCTGGGTTTATGCGGCTTGCTGTGGATTTGTGCGGCTTTGAGGTAGCTCATTGGAAGCCTCTCGAGCCTGGTATGTCGTCGTTGGTGATGCCTTAGTGGCTTTGTGTGGTTGATCGGCTGGCGCGGGGGGTGCGCCAGCCGATCGCCGCGCGTCGCCCAGGTCCTTGACCTTGCGTGCTCTTAATCTCGCTCAGCCGAGAAATTTTTGACGGTTGTATCGCACTGTCCGCAGAAAAATTTGCGCCGCGTGAGAGACGCCCAACAGCATGTCGGTTGCGATTTGGTCGAGTTACTTCTAACCGCGGTTGAGCAGATGACAGTCGACGTCAGCGGGGAAGTCGTACTTCCCTTTTCTGGGTTCCCCATCTTGAGTGTTCGCCTCTCGTTCGGTGCGCTCGATGTTTCGGCTCGGTTGCTGAGGCCTTGGGGTCGGTTATGGCGAATGCCTTTCTATCTCGTGGCGCGGGCGGCTAGGGTGCCGACGGCGGCTCCTATGAGGAGCCATTTGGTGGCGCGGGCGGCTCGCTGCAGGGCGCTGCCTCCTTTGGCGGTGCGGACGGCTTCGTCGCGTTCCTTGGTTAGAGTGGCGGTCTTGGATTTCTCGTCGGATAGATCTGCCTGAGCGGCAGTCAGTTTGACCTGACAGGCTTTGCAATCGAGCGCGAAGTCATACAGAGGCTTCAGGTCAGCTGTGGGGATTGTGACTTGCGGTTCTGGTGCAGCGGGCTTCGCGGGCCTTTCGGGACCCTCTTTCGACGTGTAGCCGGTTGATGGCGACAGAGCGCCGGATGAAGCTGACAATGTCGCGGCCGCTGGGATTGGGGCTTGGGTGATTGGCTGGGGCAACAGGATTTGTTGCGGTAGAGCTTGCAGGATCTGCCTCGGTGTCTGGACGTCGCGCTTTTGAGCTGCGATCGTGGCTAGCGTTTGGAGCAGGTCGGCGTCGCGGGATTGCTGGCGGTCGGTGGCTTGCGTCAGGGATTGTTGGGCGGCGGCGAGTTCGGCGGCCAGTTTGGCGCGGTCGTTGCGTTCGGCGCGCCAGGCGACGAACAGAGATGCCGCGAGGATGGCGGAGATGGCTAGTTCGGCGAGGCGCAGAATGAGTTTCCAAGACATACCGTGGGAGTACTTCTATTCACAATTCGAGTGTGAGCAATCACGGCTCGATTCGGCGGAGCAATCGAGGTCGTGTTCCGGAAAACCCGCACCCTCTAAATCCTGAGGGTGCGGCACCCAGAGTCCGACAGTCACAAGTACCGCGCTTTGCGCGCGACGACTTGGGCCGCGTAGGTCGGATTCCCGCCGCCGTTCCACGCCAGGAGCGCTTGCGTTGTGTCGCCGCGGGCGGCGTCGAACTTTTTGCGTAGGACTTTGCAACCGATGGACAGGCCGTTTTCGGGATCGCAGAGTGAACTTAGGAACGAGGCGTCGAAGCCGGATTCGCGGGCGACTTGTCCCATGACTTGCATGAGGCCCCAGCTGAAGCCGCGGGCCCAGGCTTCGGTAGCGGTGATTTTGTTGTTGGTGTAGAGCGGCGCAACGTATTTGGTGAAGAACGCCGGTTCATAGCGCATGGCCCAGGGATTCCAGCCGGATTCTTGTTCGACGACGGCGCAGACGAGCGCGGAGTCGAGCGATTGGGTGGCGGCAGCTTTGTGGGCGAGCGCGAGAAGGTTTGGGGGAATACCCATTCGAGAGATCGAAATTGGAAATTGGAAAATCGAAAATGGAAATGCGAAGACGAACGGATCGTGGTGCGGCTGACGCCTGGGCAAGCTGGGGCACATCCTTCGAGGCTCAGGGCAAGGCAGTGCTGCGCCCCTACACGGAGAAATGCGGCGCTGTTAAACAGGGAGTTGCGAATGCGCGCGGCGGCGTCACAATCACCGGGGCCGCGCTGCACAAATGTCACGGACGACGAAGCGCTCCGAAGTGCTTACGTCGAGTGGCGGCGGCTGCCGAGATCGACGAAATGGATGACGGGGAATTCGTGGAGCGTAATTCCCTGCTTGGCGCCGATGGCTTGCAGCGAGTTGTAGATGTGCGGCAAGTGATTCAGCGCGATGTCGCGGACGCAGGCGTGGACGATTTCGTCTTCGCGCATGCGGCGATGGAGCCATCGGAGGAACAGGGCGAATTGGACGGCAACCGGGAGAAGCGTTGTCAGCAAGCTGGTCAGCGTCGGTTGAGTGAGTGCGAAGTTGTGTAGTGGCATGGTCTTGATTCTGTCGCGCGCGATTTACAGGAAGAGGCCCGGCAGCCCGGCTAGTGTGCTGCCGAGACCGGCGCCGGAGCTGTTACCTAGGGCACTGAAGAATCCACTGGGGCGCGAGGCGTTGGCGCGGACGCTGAGAAGCTGCGCCGGGATGCCGAGCGTGCGTCCGAGGAGATTGGAGTCGACGCCGTAGAGGCCGCTGAGTCCCTGCAGGGCAGCCATCTGTCGCTGGAAGGCGGTGTTGCTGAAGCTGAGCTGATTTTGGGCGGCTTGATTCCCTTCCGTGACTGCTTTTTGGCGGGCTAGGTCGTCGGTGAGAGAGGCGAAGCCAGCGGAATTGCCTGTTCGCGCGACGCGGTTGGCAGCGGATTGTTGGAGCGAGTCGAAGGCGCTGGCGATCGAGCCTTGGGAGTTGGAGGTGACGGCGGCCTTGTCGGCGGGACTGAGGCCGGGGTTACTGAGAATGCTCTGGAATTGCGGTGTGAGGATGCCGCCGAGTTGCTGCTGCTGGCCAAGGAAGCCTTGGTTGAGCGCGTTGATGCTTGAGAGTTGCTGATCAGTGAGGGCCTGAGTTTGAGCTTGGGCGCCACGGGACATTTTGGGACCTCCAAAAGGCGAAGTAACGAAGCAACGAAGTAATGAAGTAACGATAAGAAGCGACGAGGGCGCGTTTGTTTAGCGTGCGATCGTGGTAGAGGCGCGTCTTATCGTTGCGTCGTTACTTCACTACTTTGGTGCGTCGAGTTTCTTGCAGTACGGCGTGTATATGTCGTCGCGGAGCCAGCCGAGGTGTTGCAGTCGGCGGCCGAATCTCAGCGCGATTGGCGGCGGCAGCCACGCGTGGACGTCCTCCAGGCCGCGCTGCCAGGCGTCG
>JAFAZL010000020.1 GCA_019239815.1 Acidobacteriota bacterium | reverse complement strand
GGTGCTTGAGGTAATCGGGAAATCCGTCGAAGGCGTCGAACCTGTGACGTAAACATTGCCGCTCGCATCGACGGCGACGCCTGTCGCGGAGTCAAATTTGCCAGTTTGGCCTGTGCCACCCAAATAAGTCGAAAAAACGAGCGCCGTTCCAGTTGCGTTTAACTTGCTGACAAACGCGTCAGCCGTACCGGTGCGCGTCTTCTGAATCGCGCCTGACGTGGTTGGAAAATCGCTCGCGCCTGTTGCGCCGACGATGTAGGCGTTGCCGGTGCCATCCACGGCGATGGCGTTGCCGGCGGTCTCGCTGTCGCTGCCGCTGAGTAGCGTGGCATAGGCGACCACGGGGTCGATGACGAGCGGGAGCTTCGCATTATAGGCGCCGGCGCGGATACCGAGCTCGCCGGATGCAAGCGTGACGTAGCTTGCGGCCACTTCGACGCGGCCGGTTTCCGTCTGCTGATAGGCGCGCGGCTGATGCAGCGAGACGTCCCCTGCCGGTGTGGAGAGAATTGCATCGCCGTCGATGTTCAATCGAAGGCCATCGGCCCCTTCGACGCGCAGGGCAATCTTTTTGGGGTCAGCACCCGGGCCCACCACATAGTCGGATTCAAGGACGCCTTGGCTGCCGTGGTACACGAGGTCGATACCCGGATAGACCGCATCGAATTCCACCCGCGCATATTGCGGTACGTCGCGATGCCATTTTTTCGGATCGTTGCCGACGAAATAGTTGGCCCGGGCCGCCTGTAAATCGAAGGCATGTGCGACGGAATGCGGATTCGCACCTGCGAGTGAGAATCGCACGATGGCGCTTTCGGCAGCGGCTTCCGGCCGCGTGGATTTGCGTTCCAGACGCAGCGTCGCATCGCGGTCGGTTAGAAAAACGGTATAGCCCGCGCCGCGCGCTAAAAACTTCACATGCGGGTCGGTCTGGCCGGAGTTCTCTTCAAACGCGAGAGGAATTTTGCCGTAAGCCTCGAGAACGTGTCGAACCGCGGCACTATCGCCCTTCCCGGTTGTTAAATCGCGAGAGGCTGGGTGGCGGAATACGACGAAGGCGGTCGCAACGATCGCGAGGCAAACCGCGGCCAGCGTGAAGTACTTCTTGCTCATAAAACCCCCACGCCGTAACTGGGCACGGCGCACACCCCGAGACGTGAACGAGAACCGACACTTCGACTGTATCTCACTGCGGCGTCCAGATCGTTGGAAACACTGGAGATATTGCCCAAACCTTCAATGGCTGACGGTCCCGGGACGGCGGTTTTCCTGAATCCGAAGATGACAGGACGCTCCGCCGTCGCGTTGTCCACCGTGTGCTATCGTTGGTGACTGCGAACCTGTCATTCCCGACAGCCGCGTGGAACAAATTTTGGGCAAGCGCCAGGCAGCAACTTCACAAAAACGAGAGAAGTCGGCAGACACGGAGAAAGTCATTTCCATCGAGCGTGTCTACGCTTCGTTGGAAGATGACTCGTCGCGTTTTAGTAGCCGTGTGCGCGAAGAGTCCGAAGCTCGCGATCGCGACGAGCAGGGAGAATTTTCATCTTCGCGAGGGCGCGCTGAAGGCTCCGCTTCCGCTCCGACGATGCAAGACGTCTTCGGCCCGGGCGGCTTACTCGAACGCTGCATGATTGGCGGCTACGAACACCGTCCCGCACAGCTCGAAATGGCCGAGGCCGTTCACAACGCCTTCACCGAAAAGCATCACGCCGTCGTGGAAGCCGGCACGGGCACCGGAAAAACGCTCGCCTACCTCCTCCCCGCGATTTGTAGTGGCCGCCGCGTCGTCATTTCCACAGCCACGAAATCGTTGCAAGAGCAGCTCTACCAGAAAGACATTCCGTTCCTGCAAAAGCACTTCGCACCCGAGCTCAAAGTTGCCGTGATGAAGGGCCGCTCGAATTTCCTCTGCCGCGTCAAAGCGCATCAGATGGCCGACCAGCCGATGCTCAAAGGCCTCGAAGAAATCGACGCGTTCCGCCAGATCAACGACTGGGCCAAAGTGACCGAGACCGGCGATCGCGCCGAGCTCACATTCCTCGCCGACAATTCCGATCTCTGGATGCGTCTCGATGCGCGTCGCGACACCTGCTCCGGCCAAAAGTGCCCCGAGTTCAATCAGTGCTTCGTCACCGCGATGCATCAGCGCGCCAAAGACGCCGACCTGATCATCGTGAATCACCACCTCTTCTTCGCCGACCTCGCGCTCAAACAGGACGACTTTGGCAGCATCCTCCCGGAATATTCCGCCGTCGTTTTCGACGAAGCGCACGAGATGGAAGACGTCGCGAGCGATTACTTCGGCCGCCAGATTTCCAACTATCGCTTTGAGGAACTCGCGCGCGACGTCGACAACACGCTTCGCATGCTGCGTCTCGGCTCGGCGGCGTTGCTGCGCAAAACGCAGCGCATCCGCGAACGCTCGCGCGAATTTTTCGACACGTTTCTGCCGCGCGATGGCCGCTTTCCGTTTACCCGCCCCGAGCGCGCCGCGTTCCTCGAGCAGAATCGCGAAGCCTACGACGGGCTATCGAACGCTCTCAAAGGACTCGAAACCGAATTTGCAGCGCTGACCCAGAAACCTGAGGAGCTCACTCGCCTCGCGCGCCGTAGTTTCGAGATTCGCCAGGAGCTGACGTTCCTCTTTGAATCGAACGAGAAGAACTTCGTCTATTGGTACGAGCGGCGCAACAAAGGCGTCTTCCTCGCCGCGACTCCGATCGATGTCAGCCAGATTCTTCGCGAGCGTTTATTCGAGACCTTCGACACCGTCGTGCTCACCTCGGCCACGCTCACCGTCGGCGGCCGCTTCGAGTACATCCGCCAGCGTGTCGGCCTCGACCACACCAAAGAGCGCTCGCTGCCACCCGAATTCGACTGGACGCACCAAGCCTTGCTCTACACGCCGCGCACGATTCCCGACGTGCGCAATCCGGCCTTTGCATCCGCCGCGGCCGACGAAATCGTCAACCTGCTCGAGCTTAGCCAAGGCCGCGCGTTCTGTCTCTTCACCAGCTACTCGCAAATGAAAGATTTGTTTGAGCGCGTCCGCAATCGCGTCGATTTTCCGTTGCTGCTGCAAGGCACCGCGCCGCGCTCGGTCTTGCTCGAGAGATTCAAAAACACCCCAGGCGCTGTATTGTTCGCCACCGCTAGCTTTTGGCAAGGAGTCGATGTTCCGGGTGAGCAGCTATCATGTGTGATCGTCGATCGCCTGCCTTTCGCCGTTCCCAGCGATCCGATCGTCGCCGCCCGCGTCAGCGCGCTCCAGGAAGAAGGCCGCAACCCCTTCGCAGAATTTCAGGTCCCGCAAGCAGTGCTATCACTGAAACAAGGCTTTGGCCGCCTGATTCGCACAAAAACCGATCGCGGTGTGCTCGCTTTGCTCGACAGCCGCATCGAACGAATGCCGTATGGTAAAATTTTTCTAGAGTCGCTGCCGCGCTACGCCACCACGCACGATTTGCGAGACGTGGAGCGCTTCTTCCAAATGGGGCAATCAGGGCGCTCCGGG
>JAFAZL010000891.1 GCA_019239815.1 Acidobacteriota bacterium | reverse complement strand
AGCATGGTCGTCACCGTGGCGATGCCCACGCTGGCCCCCACGTTGCGGGCCAAGTTGATGATTCCCGTTCCCATGTTCGTTTTTTCGCGCGGCACGTAAGCGAACGCCGACACGTTGATCGGGATGAACAAAAACGCCAGCCCGAAGCTCTGCAACATGCGCGCCGTCACCGCGTGGTGATAGTCAAGCTGCAAATCCCATCCGGCCATTACGAACAGTGCTGTTGCCGAAACTACGCAGCCAAACGTCACCAACAATCGCGTATCGACCTTCGACACCAAGAACCCGACGACGGGCATCATGAACATGATCACCGCGCCACCCGGCGACAACGCCATGCCCGCAAGCTGTGCTGTGTAACCCAGCAATTCCTGCAGCATCTGCGGAATCAGCACCGTGCTCGCATACAGCACGAAGCCGAGGAAGAACATCGCCACCGTCGCCACGGCGAAATTCCGGTTCTTCAACATGCCCAAGTCGATGACCGGATGCTTCTCGCGCAGCTCCCAGATAATTCCGCCGATGATTCCGACCACCATCAGCACCGCGAAAATCTGGATGAATCCTGACGACAGCCAATCTTCGCGTTCGCCCTTGTCCAAAATGATCTGCATACTGCCCAGACCAAGGCTGATCAAACCGATGCCGATGTAGTCGATCCGGAATCCGGTCTTGAAACTCGCCTTTTTCATGTGCGGTGGATCGCTGACCAAAAACGATGTCAGGATCAGCGAAAGAATTCCGACCGGCACGTTGATATAGAAAATCCAGCGCCATGAAAAATTGTCGGTGATCCATCCGCCGAGCCACGGCCCGATCGTCGGGGCCACAACCACCGCAAGTCCGTATACCGCGAACGCCATGCCGCGCTTTTCCAGCGAGAACGTGTCGTTCAAGATCGCCTGTTCGCTCGGCTGCAATCCGCCGCCGCCGACTCCTTGCAGCACGCGGAACAAAACGAGAATTCCGAGGCTCGGCGCCAGGCCGCACAAAAATGAACTCACGGTAAAGATCGCCACGCAGATCATGTAGAACCGTTTCCGCCCGATCAGCGACGAAAACCAGCCCGACAGCGGCAGCACGATTGCGTTCGATACGAGATACGAGGTGAGAACCCAGGTGGACTCGTCCGCACTCGCGGACAAATTTCCGGAGATGTGTGGCAGCGCGACGTTCGCGATCGAAGTGTCCAGCACTTCCATAAACGTCGCGAGCGTCACCGTCAGCGCGATCACCCAGGGATTGATGTGACCGTCCGGCGTCCTCAGCTTCGCTAGAATCTTGCTCTTCATTTACTTGGACATCCCACCCACGAACCCGTTTCCCACCGACCTCAATTCACCCGAGCAAAGAAATTGTCATCCCGAGCGAAGCGAGGGATCTGCTGTTTGTTACGCCGCCCAGACCAAAAACGACGTCTATTCTTCCTATTCGTCGCGCCAGAACCGCCGCTTTCGACTTTCAACTGTCGCCTATCAACTCTTCCTATTTCGCAATCACCGTCGCATCTACGTTCATCCCCGGCCGCAAAATCGCCACGTCCGGCGAAATTGGGTCCAGCAAAATCTTCACCGGAATGCGCTGCACAACCTTCACGTAGTTGCCCGTCGCGTTTTCCGGCGGCAGCAGGCTCAACACCGCTCCCGTCGCGCCCGCAATCGAATCCACGTGTCCGCTGAACGTCTTGCCGTAGGTATCGACGTGTACTTCCGCCTTCTGCCCCGGCTTCATGTTTCGCAGTTGCGTCTCTTTGAAGTTCGCCGTTACCCAAACGTCCTTCAGGGGCACAACCACCGCTAGTCCTTGCCCCTGTTGCACAATCTGTCCAGGCTCAACTTGTTTGTGCGTCACCACGCCGTCCACCGGCGCCACGATTTGCGTGTAGCTCAGGTTCAGCTGCGCAGCTTCGACGGCGGCTTGCATCTCCTGCACCTTCGCTGCTTTGCCCTGCGCATCTGCGGCGCGCATATTTACTTGCTTCACGTCCGCGTGCGCCGCCGCGACTCCGGCTTTCGCCTGCTCGACGCGCGCTTGCGCCGCTGCAACCTGCGCCTTCGCGATGTCGATGTTGCGTTGCGCCTGGCCGAGTTTTTCCTGGTCGGCCTTCAACGCGCTCGCTGTTGCGTCCGCGTTTGCCTTTGCCGCGTCGTACTGCTGCTGCGAAATTTCAGCCTTGTCGAGCAGTGGCTTGTAGCGCGCCAGGTCCGCCTTTGCGAGCTCCGCGTTGGCCTTGCTCTTGTCGATGTTGGCCTGCGCGTACGCCAGATCCGCCGTCTGCGCCTGCTCGAACGTCGCTTGCGCGCTCGCCAGCGAGGCTTGCGCTCCTAGAAGTTGCGCGTCCGCGCTTGATGTTCCGCTCGCCACATTCTCACGCGTGCGCGGCACATCCACTCCCGCCGATTGCGCATCCGCTTCCGCCAGTGCGAGCTGCGCCTTCGCCTGATCCAGCGCCGCCTGGTAATCGCGCGGATCGATCTTCACCAAAACCTGTCCTGCCTTCACCTGCTGGTTGTCCAGCACCAGCACTTCGGCCACGCGGCCATAAATCTTCGACGCCACCGGCGTGATGTGCCCATCCACTTGGGCGTCATCCGTGCTCTCGCGATCGTGGTAATAGAGGAACAACCCCACAACAATCGCCAGCACCACCACGCCGCCGATCAGCAGCAGCCGGCGCACCTTCGGATTTGTTAGACTCTTCTTCGGTTCTTCGAGCGGGAACTCTCGAATCGTCGTTTCCGCCTTGGTTCGCGGGCTTTCCACTTGTTCTTCGATGTCCACACTCATTGCACCCTCACTTGGCGTAAATCTTCTCCATCTGGCCGATCGACCGCGCCAAATCCGCTCGCGCCTGATTGAACCGGTACAGCGCCGCGATCTGGTTGTCGTTGGCTCGTGCCAGAGAATCCTGCGCTTGGATCACTTCGATGTTGTTCGCCACGCCCGCCTTGAAGCGGTCGCGCGCTTGGTCCACTTCTTCGTTCGAAAGCTGCACACCCGAGTTCGCTA
Source organism: Acidobacteriota bacterium (assembly GCA_019239815.1). The sequence continues at coordinate 12,191 of JAFAZL010000891.1, read as the reverse complement.
CTGCTACTTCGTTTCGCGCCGAGTCCAGATTGATCAACGCGGTTTTGACATCGAGCGCAATTGAATTTCGCAGATCTTGCTGTTGCTGCTCGATGCGCTGAATCTCCAGATTCGCCCGCGCGATTTCGGCATGAATCCGACCGCCGGTGAAGAGCGGCATCGACACGTTGCCGGAGTACGTGTACGTCGGAATCACGGCCGTCGGCGAAACACCGAGTTGCGTGTAGTTGCCGCTGAAGTGTGCCGATGGCAGCCGCGACTCGCTCGACGCTTTCTTGTCGTAATTCGCCGCCTTGATCTGCTCTTCGAGCGACTTCCATTCCGGCCGCGCCGAAAGTCCTTCCTCGATGCTTTGTTCGAGGTCCGGCTGCGGCGTCTCAAAGAAGCTCAGTGAATCCGCGAGTTCCACTTGCTGGCGCGGGTCGAGATTCAGAAGCCGGCTCAAGCCGAAGATATTCGTTTTGCGCTGTGCTTCCGCTTCGATGAGTCGCTGCTTTTCGTTCTGCAGCTCGACGTTCGCGCGCAGCGTGTCGATCCCAGTGCCCACTCCTTGCTTCTGTAGATCCGCCGCCTGGTCATACAGGGCCTGAGCCAGATCGACGCGCGATTGCGAAGCTTGCACGTCTGCTGTCGCTCGCAGAGTTCCGATGTACTGCGAAACGACCAGGAGGATCACCTGTTCGCGCGAGGACTGCGCATCGAGTCTGCTGGCATCTGCCGAACTGCGCGCCGACTGGTAACGGCGAAACAACGTCAGGTCGAAAATCTGTCCGTTAAATCCAACGCCTGCCGAAAACAGCGAAAACGGCCCGATGTGTCCGGGGAACACCGTGCCCGGAGGAAGTCCGGGGAAGCCGCCGCCGCCGAATTCCGCCGCGAGGTTGATGCGCTGCCATTCTTCGCCGACATTCAGGTTCGCCTGCGGCAGCAGTTCCGCGCGTGCAATGTTCTTCTGTTCGACCGCTTCTTTCGCCGCGATCTGCGCGATCTGCGCTGTCGTGTTTTGCTTCAGCGCCAGATTGACCGACTGCTCCAGCGTCAAACGCATCACTCCGTTTGGCGCTTGCTGCGGCAATCCGTTCTGCTTGCTCGACTGTGCGCGTACTGCCGCGGGACTCAACAGCAGACTGAACAGCAGCGTATAGAAAACGATGTGCGAGCCCTTGCTTCCATTGCCCGCTTCGCCCTCACCGCCTTCGTTGCGCTTTTTGCCGCCCTCCGCTCCAATTTCGCGAATGATCGCTTGGTTCAAGCATCCTTGTGCCACCAGATGTCCTCCCTGGTGATGGATCTCTTTCAAAAGCGCTTTGCCGGCTGGATCGATAAAGCTCACTCCGCACAAATCCACCGCCACTTTTTCGTTGTTGGCGCGCGCGTCGCGCCACGAGTGTTCCAAAGTTCCAACCCATGGGCCGGCGAGCCGACCCTCTACGGTCAGAACGACCTTTCCCTTTTTCTGTTCAGTAGTAATTCTCAGCATTGATGATTGTTTCCCGACGGCCCCAGAGAGATGCATTTACTCTTCCAGAGGATTCAGGATTGTGCGGAGAGCTACTCGCTTCAATTGATTGAACTTAGATGGTTCTAAGACTATCACCCGACTGCAACCAAGTGCCCATTTATCGTCACAGGCCAATATTTTGCCGTACGGATTATGCCCATATAATAGCAGAGGCTACTCCAAATCTCGCCTGGCCGTCATTCAGCGGTCATCTACAGACTACGTCGCGCGACCAGGATCATTTTGACTTGGTTGACCGTCACCAAACTCGCTTTATTCCCACCGACGCACTTCAATCGTCGGCATTCTTCGCGTCCGTGAGGGCGACTGTCCCGATCAAAACGACCTCACCGAGTCCTCAGCATTCTTGTTCGAGGTACTGCGTGATCGGCAGCTTCAGGGCCCGAAAAAATCGCGTGGTATAATCCCGCCGTGTCACTTGAGTTCCACCGCGATCACTCCGCAATCGTCGGCTCGGCTTCTCCGACCCGCCTGAATGACGAATCACAGGCGAACCCGGCCCCAACCGTAACTGACCTGGAATCACGTTCTTGCGCGATCCCGCGTGTAACCCCCGTAGAATCACATCCTTGCAAAAAGGTGGGGGGAGGGGGTCCCTCTTATCTAACTCCCACAAAACAAACGGCTTCCTGGCTCGCGCACGTACTCTGCTTCCTGCTACTCTCCGCTACGGCAATCGGACTCACCTCGATGGCATCGGCTCAGGAGGCTGCTCCGGCGACGCCCGATTCCGGCCCCGTCATCCGCTTCGTCCGCAACCCCGATCAGGCGCCCGAATTCAAAGTTGACGATCTCGACGGCAAACCGCTGTCACTCGCTGCCTCGAAGGGTAAAGTCGTCCTGCTGAATTTTTGGGCCACTTGGTGCGGACCATGCCGCGCCGAAATCCCCGATCTGATCGACCTGCAGAAAAAATATGGTGATGCTCTTCAGATCATCGGCCTTGATGTCGATGACGACGACGTGGCCGAAGTGAAAAAATTCGTCGAGAAAAACGGCATCAACTATCCAGTCGGAATGGCGACAAACGAAATTCGCATCCAATACGGCGGCGTCGCCGCGCTCCCCACTTCCTTCGTCTTAGATAAGGAAGGCCGCGTCGTACAAAAGCACGAAGGCCTGCGCAATCCGCTGCTCTACGAGTACGAGATCCGCTCCCTCGTTGGCTTGGCAATTCCCGCGCACGTCGAAACGTTTGAAGACACCGGCGAAATTTTCTTGAAACACGCCGATCGCGCGAGCACATTGCCGGGCATTGACATGTCGAAGTTGACGCCGGAGCAGCGAACAGTCGCGCTGCACAAATTCAACGCCGAAGGCTGCACGTGTGGCTGCCAATTCACGCTCGCGCAATGCCGCATCTACGATCGCGGCTGCCCCATCAGCAAGGCGCGCACCACAAAAATCATCGCCGAGGTTTCCGGCCACACCGGCGTCACCCCAGCACACAAAACGGAATCGCCGAAAACCGCTCCCGAAGCGCCCGCCGCCGACGCGCCGACTCAAAATCCAACGCAACACGCCAACAAACCATGATCGACCGATTCTCTACATCCTCAACTCAATCAGCTACAGGATCGCTGGCCGCCTCATGTAGGGGCGCAGCAAGCTGCGCTGCATCTCGGCACGCTCGCCTGATCTTGGGCCGCCTAAACTTAGAATCAGTTCAGCCCCAAGTCGCGCTCACAGGAAATTGGGGATGTCGTTGCTGTTGTTGTCGAGCGTAAACGAAACCTATGCAATACGAGATCGCCGGCGAAAGTTTTAAAACAATCCTTATCAAGACCCTGTTCTTCGCCGGTCTGATCATTTCCGCCAGCGGTTTCGTCTCTCCTCCGGAAGCACTCACCGTCGGGATTATTTTTGGTCTGTTGGTCACGCACCCGCTTCCTGCCGACAGCAAAGATCTCTCGCGCTTCTTGCTGCAGGCGAGCGTCGTTGCGCTCGGCTTCGGCATGAATCTCCATGAAGTCATCAAGGTCGGCAAGAGCGGTTTCGTCTATACCGCGCTCGGGATTTCCTTTGCGCTGATCGTTGGGTTGGCGATTGGAAAATTTCTGCAGGTCCGCGGCAATCCGTCGTATCTGATCACGACGGGAACGGCGATTTGCGGCGGCAGCGCGATTGCCGCGATCGCTCCGATCATACAGGCGGACGAACAGGAAACCGCGGTTTCGCTGGCGACAATTTTCATTTTGAATTCCGTCGCGCTGATTGCGTTTCCGTTGATCGGTGCCGCGCAGCATTTGTCGCAAACACAGTTTGGATTGTGGTCTGCGCTCGCGATTCACGATACGAGTTCGGTGGTCGGCGCGTCGTCAAAATACGGGGCGCAAGCGCTGATCGTTGGCACGACGGTGAAATTAGCACGCGCGCTTTGGATTGTTCCTCTCGCTCTTGGAACCGCCGCCGTGAAGCGCAGCAAATCCAAAGTGAAGCTGCCGTGGTTCATCCTGTTGTTTTGTTTTGCCGCCGTCATCAACACATACATCGAGAGCGCTTCACGATTCTCGACGACTTTCTTCACGCTCGGTCGCTACGGACTGACCGCGACGCTGTTCCTGATCGGATCGAGCATCTCGCGCTCGTCGCTGAAAAGAGTTGGTTGGCGTCCGCTCGCGCAAGGCATTGCGCTCTGGATCATCGTCGCCTTGACGAGCCTCTACTTCATACACATCGGCTGGATTTCGCTGTGACGAAAAGCGAGAAAGGCACAGAGAAAGACAAAAGCAGATCCCTCGCTTCTCTCGGGATGACAAATCTTAGCGAGTTGCGAGGTTTAGCTCAGGACGCAACGCCAGCGACATTACGACCGCATTACTGTTTGAGATGGGCGTTGAACCAGGCGACGGTGCGAGCGATGCGGTCGCGATCGTCGGCGGGTTTGGCGAAGTGATGGCCTTCGTGCTCGTAGACGACGAGCGTGGTCTCGACGCCTTGCGTTTTCAACGCGTGCCAGAATTCGTAGGATTGCGGTGTCGGGCACTCGCCGTCGCTGTCGCCGACTAAAATCAGCGTCGGCGTCTTCACATTCTTGATGAACGTGATCGGCGAACTCTTCGCGTAGACCGCGGGATCGTCGTAAACGGATTTGCCGAAAAACGGAATCATCCACTGATCGATTTTATTTTCGCCGTAGTAGCTTGTGAGATTCGCGATTCCCGCTCCGGCCATCGCTACTTTAAAGCGGTTGGTTTGCGTAACACCCCACATCGTCATGTAGCCGCCGTAACTCCAGCCGGTGAGACCAAGACGATCGGGATCGATCGGCGCGAGTTTTAGCGCGGCGTCAACGCCGGCCATGATGTCCTTGAAATCGCCATAGCCAAAATCCTTAACGTTGGCGCGCGTGAATGCTTCGCCCTGACCGAAACTGCCGCGCGGATTCGGCAGCAACAGAAAATATCCTGAAGCGGGAAGCGCCATCAGAAAATTGCTGGCGTCGGGCCAAGCAGATTGTTCGGCCGCTCCCGGCCCACCATGAACGCCGACGATCAGTGGATATTTTTTGGATGGATCGAAATCATTCGGAGCGATGAGCCAGCCCTGAATGTCGAAGTTGTCGTTATGCCACTGGATGCTTTTTGCTTCGCCCCATCCTGGTTTCAGATCTTTGTTGCGCTGCGTGACTGGTTTCCACTGGCCGATTGCGCCGGCCCAAACTTCGGGAGGCGCGCTGAAGGAACTGCGGATCACGGCAGCTTGGGTTCCATCGGAGCTGACGGAAAGATTTGGTCCCCACAAACCTGCGGTGACGCTTTCGGCGCCGCGCCAGAGATTTGAGACGGCGGGATTTAGCGGGTCGACGAGAGAGACGGAGGAATCGGCGCCGAGGATTTCGGCGAAGAGAATCTTGTTGTCGGAAGTCCACGCGAGCCAGCTTGCGGAAGCTTTTCGCCCGGGCGTGATGTTGGTCGCGCTGCCGCCAGCGCTGGGGATCACATAGATGTCGCCGCCGACGCTTGGCTCGTCGCTCATCAATCCTTCGATGAAGGCGATGCGTTTTCCGTCGGGTGACCATGCGGGGCGGGCGATTTGAAGTTGCGGTTTGTAGATCGATTTCATCAAGCCTGTGGCGACGTCGAGGATGTTGAGTTCGGCGATGTACCAATTGTTGTCGCCGTTGCCTTGCGCGGAGGTGGCGACGATGTGTTGTCCGTCGGGCGACCAAGAATATTCGTAGATGTAGGTGTCCGCTGGCGAGATTTGGCGCAACTTTTCTTGTGGAGCCGATGGGCCGCTCGCGACGTCGACGAGAGCGAGGCGCTGCTCGAAGAATGAGTCTTTGATTTCGCCGGTTTCAGGTGTTTCGGCGACCAGCGGGCCGGAAGCGCGTGCGGCGTTTTCGGTGAAGAGGACGGAGATCGTTTTGTCGTCGGGAGAAAACAGCGGCGCGTCTAGAAAGCCTTTGACCTGCGTGAGTTTTCGCGCGGCGCCTCCGTTGGCCGCCACGATGTAAAGCTGCTGCTGATCTTTTTTCGTGGCGTCGGACAGGAACGCGAAGTGTTTGCTGTCGTTGGACCAAGCGATGTTGCCTTCGGCGTGAAATGTACCGTGCGTGCCGATGACGATCGTTCCCTCGCTGTGAAGTGTGCCGAGCGTTCCGGCGGTGACGCGGATCGGCGCGGAATCAGCTTTTAGATTCTTTACATACATCGCGGTGTTGCCGTTGGGAGCGCCGTCTTTGCCGGTGAGGGTTTCGACCCAAGCGACGTGGGTGCCGTCGGGAGAGATTTCCGTTTCGGCGAAGCGATGTGCGCTCCGGAGCGTTTTCACGACGGCGTCGATCTCGGGCGCGGCGGACAATTTTTCTTCGGCCTTCAGGCGTTTTTCGACGGAGGATTTTGTGCCGGTGGTTTGTTGGGGAGATGGCGTTGGATTTTGTGCGGTGACCGGAAGAGCGACGGCGGAAAGAAGTGCAAGAGCTGACGCGTTCGTGCGGAGGCGGAAGGGCATGGATGTCCTTTGAGTTGTGGCCGCGTAACAGTAATGCGGGGTGGCGGGAGTTGCAAGGAAATGCGGTTTAGGGAGGCTGCGAAACGCGAAGAGAAATTCCGCACTTTCTAAAAGCTGAGGGTGCGGCACCCAAAAAGCCGGAGGGGCGACCGGTGTTCAACTCTTGTTTTGAGTTGGGATTCGTTGTGTCTAAACCCCGCGATCTGGGAAGCGATCGCGGCTACAGGGTGGTGACACGATAATTCGAAGCAGTGGCGAGATCGCAGCGCGAGATGGGAAATCGCTCGACAATGCGGCGGTTCGGCGTCATGTATGTTGCGATTCGGGGATATTGATGTGAGTTCGGCATAGCGAGGGTTGTGATGTGGCAAGATTTTGGATTTGCGTTGAGGCAGTTGAAGACGAATTTGAGGTTTAGCGTGACTGTGGTGCTCACGCTGGCGCTGGGGATTGGGGCGACGACGGCGATTTTCAGTGTGGTGCGCGGAGTGTTATTGAAGGCGTTGCCGTTTCCTGAGGAGGAGCGAATTGTTTCGCTGCAGACGATTGAATATCCGCACTCGGAGGCGGCGAACACCGACGCGAGGGAAGGCACAGACGGCGGAGTGCTCGACGATGTTTCGTTTCCCGACTTTTTTGATTGGCGGCAGCAGAGCAAGACTCTCGAGTCGGTAGCGTCGTTCTCGTCAGGCACGACAAGAAAGTTTTCGCCGGATGGAAACGAGATGCCGCGGCTGGTCGATGCGCAATTTGTGTCCGGCGATTTCTTTCGCGTGTTAGGCGTGACGCCAATTCTCGGCCGCGGCTTTACCGTGGACGACGAAAGAGACGAAAACCACCCAATCATTTTGAGTTACTCATTCTGGGTCAGCGATTTTCATTCCTCACCTACAATCGTGGGCAAGCACCTTCGCATCAGCGACCGCGTCAGAACAGTCGTGGGCGTAATGCCGCCAGGGTTTATTTTTCCTGGCCGCAACGAGGCGCCAGCGTTCTGGGGAACGTTCCTGCGGGGAAGCTACGACGGCGTGAGCGCGAGTGGAATCGCCCAGAAGGAGACGATCAGCCCGACATCGAGAAGAAACGACCGACCGACACAAGTGATGGCGCGACTCAAACCCGGCGTGAGCATGGCGCAGGCGCAAGCCGAACTGAACGGGATTCAACGAAGTTTGGCCGAGCAGTATCCGGAAGATCGCGACGCATACGGAGTCGAAGTTCAGTCGTTGCTGGACTTTGTGAGTGATGGTGGTGGCTATCGCAAGGCACTCTATCTGCTGTTTGCAGCGGTGACGGCGCTACTTCTGATCGCATGCGCGAACGTCGCAGGACTTTTGCTGGCGCGCGGATTCGCGAGACGTCATGAGTTTAGTGTGCGCGTAGCGCTGGGCGCGAAACCTGCGCAGATCGTTCGTCAGGTTCTGATTGAGTCGGTGGTTCTGGCGTTATGCGGTGGGGCGATCGGTGTGTGCATCGCGCTCGCGCTTCTGAAAACAGTTCTCGTCTTTGCGCCGACGGACTTACCGCGCGTCACTCAAGTACAAATCGATTGGATCGTGATGGCTTTCGCGTTGGCGATTTCTTTCGTGACGGGAATCGCCTTTGGAGTATTTCCTGCGTGGGCAGCGTCGCGGTCGGATTCGTCAGGGTTGTGGCGTGCAGGCCGTGGAATCAGCGGAAGCCGGGGCGAACATCGACTGCGCGCGATTTTCGTTATTGCGGAGACGGCGATTAGTCTTGCGTTGCTCGGCGGATCAGGTTTGCTAATCGGTAGCTTCGTCGAGACGATGCGCGTTCCGCCGGGATTCGATCCTCATCACGTTCTGACGTTTTGGCTTGGCATGTCCGCTGTCGAATATCCTCTGGAAAAATCGCCGCTCTTTTTTCGCCAATTGTTTCCGCTGCTCGCTGCAATTCCCGGCGTCGAGTCAGTGACCAGTTCCTATCCGGTGCCGCTCTCGTACGACATCTCTGGCCGGTTCAGCATCGCCGGAAGGTCGTTCGATTCAAATGATTTGCCCGTGGCGAATCGCATGTCGATTACGGCGAATTATTTTGAGACGCTGCGTATCCCGCTGTTGAAGGGACGCGCTTTCGACGTGCGCGACGACCGAAGTGCAAACCGAGTCGCGATCGTGAACCAGGAATTCGCTCGTGTGTATTTTCCAAATGAAGATCCGATCGGAAAATCGATTCAGCCTGATTTCGTGGAGTATGGAGAAACACCAGCCTGGTACGAGATTGTTGGAGTCGTAGCGGGGATTCGGTCAGCGGATCTGACCGACGCACCGAAGCCGGCGTTCTTCCTGCCGTACGATCAGGCGACCTATTCTCCGCAGGCCGTGATCATGCGTGTCTCCGGAGACCCGCGAGCGTACCTGAACTCGGTGCATGCGGTGGTTGCGGGACTGAATCGGACATTACCGATTTTTGCGGTGAACACGATGGATGACCTCATCGTTGATTCGACGGCGTCGCAGAAATTTGAGGCGGCGCTGCTGACGTGTTTCGCCGGGGCGGCGCTGTTGCTGGCGGCGGTGGGATTGTATGCGGCGTTGTCGGAGATGGTCGCTCGGCGAACGTTTGAGATTGGATTGCGCGTTGCGTTGGGGGCGCAGCAGGGGGATGTGTTTCGGTTGATTGTGCGGCGCGGGTTGATTTTGGCGGTGACGGGATTGGTTGCGGGGATTGGGGGGTTTGCGATCTTCGGGCGCGTTGTGGCGGACATGCTGTACGGGGTGCGGGCATTCGAGCCGGCGGTGATTGCGATGGCTTGTGCGGTGATGTTGGTGGTGGCGTTTGTGGCGAGCGCGGCGCCGGCGTGGAGGGCGGCGAGGCTGGAGCCAACGGTGGCGTTGAGGGAGGAGTGAGGGCACCTTCAGGGGCTGAAGCCCCTTTTCTCGGAAGACTGAAATGTCGCGGCTAAAACCGCGAGCCACAAGGGAAGAGAAAATCCGCACCCTCTGAAACCGGAGGATGCGGCACCCAAAAGCCAAAGGCGAAGAAACAGCAGATCCCTCACGTTCGTTCGGGATGACAGTGAGTGAAGTGTTGTGAGCCTACGTGGCGGAAGCGATGGCTTTGCGTTCGGTGGTGTCGGGGTTGTCTTTGGCGATACAGGTATTGTCGAAGATCATGGTGGGGCATTTGTCGGCGGTGAATTTGGGCCACGGCGGCAGGCCTGGGTGATTGGGGTCGCCTTTGCGGGCGAAGTTGAGCCAGGCGCCGGAGACTTTGGCGGCTAGGGATTGGGCTTCGGGGCTGTTGGTGGTCATGGTTTCGGCGCGGGCGGTGTTGTTGAAGCAGAAGGCGATTTCGGCGCAGTGGAAGGCGCGGGGGCGAGCGTCGAGAACGGGCGTTTTCCACTGGAACCAATAGAGGTAAGCGGGAGCGCCGCCTTGGGTGGCTTTGCGTTCGGCCTGGGTGACGGCGCCCTGGCGGACGGATGCGGCCATCATGCGGGAATAAATGTCGAACGGTTTTTCGCCGGGATGCTGTTCGTTGAAGACTTTTAGAATCTCGGGGCCGTGCTGAGCGCCGAAGAAAGTTGACGCGCGCTTGGCGACTTCTTCTTCTGTCATCGCTTCGTATTCGGGATGGTTAATGCCGTTGACGAATTCGTTGAGGACGGTGCCGACCATGATGGGAATGTCGGCGGAGATTGCAGGCGCCGTCGGATCGTAAGGATGCACTGCGAGATTTTTCCCGTCGACGACGGGAGCGAAGCCGAGCTGCGCCATGCGACGAACGTCCGGAGGCCCGGCCGGGCGATTTTTGGCGATGATGGCCGAGCTGACGTCGACGAGCCGGCGATAGGGCATTGTCTGGAGTTCGTCAGGTTTCACATTGAGTTCGGCGACGATTTGCGCGGTTAACTTTGCGGAATTTTCGGGCAAGGCACCGCGAAGCATCGAGCCGCTTTGAATGATGCCGCGATGGAACAATCCTTTGGCGGACGGCATGGCGAGAAGCGTATTCACTTTTCCGCCGCCGCCGCTTTGGCCGAAGACGGTGACGTTGCCGGCGTCGCCGCCGAAGCGGCCGATGTTTTCCTTCACCCATTCGAGGGCGAGAACAATGTCGAGCATGCCGACGTTGCCGGAGTCGGCGTATTTTTCGCCATATTGCGAGAGATCAAGATGGCCGACAGCGCCGAGACGATGATTGAGCGAGACGAGGACGACGTCGCCGGTGCGCGCGAGGCTTTCGCCGTCGTAGGCGGGATGCTCCTGGCCGTTGCCGGCGACGAATCCGCCGCCGTGGAGCCAGACCATGACGGGACGTTTGGCGTTGTCGTTGATGGACGGCGTCCAGATGTTGAGGCGGAGACAGTCTTCGTTCTGGATGCCGTCGTTCCAGTTGAACAACCAGGCGTCTTCGTCGTTGGCCCAGCCACCCCGCGCGGCTTGCGGAGAGACGTAACCGTATTGCATGGAGCTGCGGACGCCGGTCCATGGCTTGGGCTTTGTGGGAGCCATGAAACGCGCGGCACCTTCGGTGCTGGCGCCGTAGGGAATTCCTTTGAAGGTGTGTATGTCATTGCGGGAGTAGCCGCGGACTTTGCCGGCGGAGGTTTCGACAATGTTGGTTTCGTCGGAGGCGACGATGGTGGGGCCTTTGGTGGTGCAGGGGTCGGGCGCGGCGGGTGGCGGCGCGCTCGCGTTCAGATCCGGAAGGAGATTTGCGGCGGCGGTGCCGGCGATCAGCGTTGCGGATTGGATTAGGCTGCGGCGAGTGAGTTTGGAATTCGACATGAGTGATGGCCCCTGGACTGCGCCGGGGAATGTATCACTTTTGATTTGGGATAGAGGCGAGGATTTTTTCGTGGGCTATCGCGGCATCGCGTTGAGCACAGCGCGCGCCTGATGCAGGTGGCGGCGTTCGTGGGCGGGGATGACGTAGAGGCCGGTGGCGAGAGTGAAGCGAACGCCTTTGAGGAAAGGATTGGCAAAGCTGATCGCCGCGAGGTCGAGGTCGGCGTTGGCGCGGAGAAAATTTTGAGCTTCGGTGTGTGACGCCAGGAAAGCGGTGGACGCGTCGGCGAGTGCGGGGGCGGTGCGTGGCTTGATGGATTTTGGCGATTTGATTTTGAGTTTTATCGGCGGCTCGAGAGAGCGGACGAACCAGGCGCCGAGGAAACCGGGAAGCGCTGGACGGCGGCGGAGTTTGTTCGCACCGCGAGCGGCGGCGGCCGCGCACTGCATCGCGCGGATGTAGATGCGATTGGTGAGAGCGAGGTGATCGAGGCATTCGGCGATACACCAAGCGGCGGGGCTGGGGCGCCACGCGGCTTGCGCTTCGGTTACGCCTGACATGAAGAGTTGCGCATCGGCGTAGACAGCGGAGTAAGAATCGTAGAGAAGCTTGAGTTCGGGAAGGCTTTGGATATCAGCGGGCATGGCGCGAGACTCCGTACTCTAGAGTACGGAGATGATGGAGGGGTTGTCAATACTCCGCGGTATGGAGAGAATGGCGGCATGACACGAAGGGCAAGCGGTCCGACGAGAAAAGGTGAGGCGACGCTTACAGCGGCCGATTGGGCAGAGTCCGCGCTCCATTTGATTGCGGAACGCGGACTGAGCGGGTTAACGATCAACGCGCTGGCGCGGCGACTCGGTGCGACGAAGGGGAGCTTCTATTGGCATTTCAGCGGGCGCACGCAGCTCTTGAAGGCGGCGCTGCGCCGCTGGGAGCAACGCTCTACGGCAGAAAC
>JAFAZL010000888.1 GCA_019239815.1 Acidobacteriota bacterium | reverse complement strand
TCTATCGGGCGGCTGCACTGGATTCGAGTCCATTTACAACGCCGTGCAAGTACTTGAGTCTCGGCAACGCTGACTGCTGGCGGAATGACATAGGCGTCGAATTTAACGTCCTGCTCGACGACGGCCCATCCGGAATAGTTGTTCTTCTTCAGCATGCGGAAAAATGCGGGGAAATCGAGATTTCCCTTTCCGATGATGGTGAAGACTTTGTGTTCGATGGCTTCTTCAAACGTCCATTTGTTCTTGCGGGCTTCGGTGAGCACTTTCTGATCGCAGTCTTTGATGTGGACGAAGCGCAATTTGCTTTTGAATTTTTCGGCTTCCTTCACGGGGTCGGCGCCGGCGTAAAACGCGTGGCCGGAATCGAGGCAGAGACCGACGCCGGTGTGCGAAGTCGCATCGAAGAATTTTTCCGTTTCTTCGGAGGTTTCGACGTAAGTGGCGACGTGGGGATGAAACACGAGATCGAGACCGAATTCCTGAGCAACTTTTTCGGCGCCGGCGACGATTTTGCCGACGTGCTTCCACTGCTCGGCATTCAGTATTGGGCAGGCAGGGTCGTTTGCACGGCCGGAGAAGGCGTTGCGGCCCGGAGTCTGGTCGTCCGCGAGAACGAGGAACGGCGCTTTGAGTTTCGCGAGTAGGTCGCCGACTTTGCGGATGCGGCCGATGACTTCTATTTCGGCGTCGAGGTCGCCCATTTTTACTGGGACGAAGGAGCCGAGGAGTTTCTGTTTGCGCTTTTCGAGCTGGGCGCGAAGAGCTTCATGGTCGGTTGGGAAGTAGCCGTAGGGGCCGAGTTCGGTGCCGGTATAGCCGGCGTCGACCATTTCATCGAGCATTTTTTCGTAGGGCTGTTCCCAGGAAGGGCCGGGATAGTCGAGGACGCCCCAACTGTCGGGAGCGGAAGCGAAGAGGAATTGTTGTGCGGGGGCGGTCATGCGGCTCCTTGGGTGGCCTGACTCTGTATTCTAAACGCTTAGCATTGGTATATTCGCAGAAGATTTCGGGTTGTCAAGGAGGAATCGGCATTGTCTCCTGATGGTCGCCGGCGTTTGTGAATGGGCGGTAAATCGCCGATGGATGGGGCGACAGAACGAAACGAACGACCCGGCATGACAGAGATTTTGCACCCCGCAAAATTTGGAAGACCCGCTTGTTGGTCAAAGGCGGCGCTGAAGCGCGGCACCCCATATTGATCGTGCTCGTAGTCGTGGGCTGGAAGAAAGCAGAGGAGTTCCGAAATGGGACGGAAGGGGGTATACCCCCGATGTTTTTTGAAGAGTGACCAAGAGGTGCGGAATCAATGGGTTGGAAATATTCCAATTTTGGGAGTGCGCAAGGGGTTTGGTTTGTTAAGGATGGCGAGAGGGTCAGCGAGGAGAATCGATGCTTTTGTTCGAAGAGTAGGAGTGACATAGAAGAGTGTACCGTGTGGTAACTGGTTTGTCAACGGGTATTCGGGGGAATGAGAGTCGTCGCTTCGACTCGGGTGGAAGTTATATCCGGAGCGTGTACGGTGACATTGTGCGGACATGGGGCGCAGCGTGCTGCGCCCCTACACTTCCTGGCTTGCGCGACGCATTGTCCTCGTGTTTAGGCAGGGCGGGGCGAGCCCCGCCCCTACAAAGGAGTTGGGATGGAGCGAGCCAGAGTTGGGAGCGACCGAGGGTGAACTACTTAGATGGTGGGGTGTCGACGATTTGTTCGGTGGTGCGGTCGAAGTAGAGGCGTTTGCCGGACCAGTAGGAGTCGCGTGCCATCATGATGGCGACGGCGTGGGAGAAGCCGTGGTTGACGGTGGCGTTGGGTTGTTGGCGCGAACGCATGCATTCGAACCAGTTGGTTAGATGGGAGAGGTCTTCGTCGCCCATGCCGGCGGGTGGGAGCTCTTTGTCACCGGGCAAGAGGATGTTTTTTGTGACGCGCTTTTGGTCGACGTCGAAATCGTCTTCGTGATTGCCGACTTCGTTGACGAACTGCCAGCGGGGGCTGCCCTCGCCGCCGGTGTTGAACATCGTTCCCTGTTTGCCCATGATGCGCGTGAAGCTGGGAGCGTCGTTGCCAAAGCTGGTAGTGTAGCTGGCCATGAACCCTTTCGGATAAGTGAGCAACGCCTGGAAGATGTCGGGGTTCTGACGACCGTCGTGCCACGCGAAGATTCCGCCGTTGGCAACCACTGAATCGGGAAATTGCTCATCCATGAAGAAGTGGCAAAGGTCGATGCCGTGGCTCATCCATTGATCGGGGATGCCGCTGGAGAATTCTTTGTAGAGGCGAAACTCAAAATAGAGCTGCGGATCGAAGGGACGCGACGGCTTGGTCATAAGCCAGACGGGCCAGTTCGTGTCTTGCTCGCGAATCTGCTTTACTTCGGGACGGCCACGCCAGCGCGGGCCGCGGTAGTTCCATTCGATTTCGTATTTGGTGACGTCGCCGAGGGCGCCGGTGCGGATGAACTCGCGAGCAGCGAGCTGGTAGGGTTCGCTGCGATGCTGGGTGCCGATCTGGACGATCTGCTTACTCTTCAGCGTAGTGTCGCGAGCGGCTTTGACTTCGGCGAGGACGTTGCCCATGGGCTTTTCGGAATAGACGTCTTTGCCAGCCTCGACGGCCATTTTGAGGAGGGGCGAGTGGGAATGCTCGGGCGTGGAAATGATTACGGCATCGATTTCTTTCAGCTTCAGGAGTTCCTCGGGGATGGCGGCGACTTTTGGAGCGGCGCCATAGGATTTCTGGTTGAAGGCGACGGCGCGGTCGCGATTGACGGTCCAGAGGTCGCAGACGGCGGTCATTTGGACGTTTTTGGATTTGCTGAGTTG
>JAFAZL010000828.1 GCA_019239815.1 Acidobacteriota bacterium | reverse complement strand
CGTTCGACCTGATCATCACCGGAAGAAAAACACGGGGCGCAGAAGACGTCGAGTTTCTTCGAAAAATTCGCGGTTCACGCCCGCATGTGCGCATGATCATTCTGACTGATGAATGGACACCGGGTGACGTTCTCACCGCCATGCGCGAAGGCGCGTTCAGCTACTTCTGTGCGCCGTTCGATCCGCAAACCATCACGGAAAGCGTGCGCGCGGC
Organism: Acidobacteriota bacterium; assembly: GCA_019239815.1. The sequence goes on along the minus strand of JAFAZL010000828.1, from coordinate 4,819 downwards.
GATGGAAGAACCCTGTTGGGATGACGGTATCGAAGTTCTGTCGGCTACCCCGCAATGGGTACGGTTGATGGCACGGTGCGATATTGAAACCGCAAATCGCCTCGTGTTGTTTCTTCAAAACGTGCGCGATCCGAATATCGATGACCACGATCGCGCCGATATCGTCACAGCGTTCCGCGAGATTCTGCTCAACGCCATGGAGCACGGCGGGCACTTCGATCCGAGTCACCACGTCGAGATTTCATTCGTAAAGGGCCGCCGCGCAGTCATCTGCCGAGTGAAGGATCCGGGCCAGGGGTTTTCGCCGGAAGAAGTGCGCCACGCGGCAAACTCGAAAACGCCGGAGGATTTGTTCAATCACATTGCGGTACGGGAAGCAAAGGGCATGCGCCCCGGTGGGTTTGGCCTGCTGATGGCACGGAATCTCGTCGATGAGTTGATCTACAGCGAGCAAGGCAACGAGGTGGTGTTGGTCAAATACTTAGAGAGGCCCAACAAGTCGGCCGCCTGATACCTCAGAAGCTCATCCTCCGCCAACGAAGTGGACAATTTCATAGCGATCACCCGCTGTGACTCTCGTTTCGCTCCACCTTTGACGTGGCAGTATTTCCAGGTTGCGCTCGATCGCGACACGTCCGCCTTCGAGCCCAAGCTCTCGCAAAAGATCGATTACGGTGCCGCCCGGACTGGCCGGCCGCGTTTCTCCATTCACTTGAATCGTCGCTTCCATCGGTCGGTATTCCTCGAAATCAGTTCACCGCGGGAGTCTTCGGCTTCGCACGGAGCGCAAACCTCAACTGGCCCTGCGCGTCCCGCGACGAAGCTTCAATCACGAGGGCCGCGTCATCGCCGGCAAGTTTTGGCATATCGAACTCAAGCCGTGCGTGACCATCAGCGGCTGTTTCGGTCTCTGTCGCAGTTGGCTCGATTGATCCCTCTACACGAGCTACAACTCGTGCGCCCGCAATTGGTGTCGCGCTATCTTTCGATCGCACGACGAGATACAGCGTCGCATGCTTCCCGCTCAGCCAAGTCCGCGGATTTAACATCTCCACCGCCAAAGCTGGCGCCGGACTTGTCGCCGCATTTCGCGCCGACCCACTTGGTCCCGGCGCGAGAGGCCTCGACGGTGGTGCAGGCGGCGCTTCCACTTTGAGCGCGCCGGACTTCAACTCTTCGACCACGCCGAAATGCTGCTCATCGAGTCGCGTCTTTAGCGCTTTCTCTTTTTCTGCATCCAGTGGCAGCAGATCGTGATATTTATTCGTGCGCCGGTGCAGCACGCGTCCCCGGCAATGCACGGTGGTATCAAGCGCGGCGGAGTTCACTCCACGATCTTCGGTTTGAACGTGGAAGACCGTGCCCTCGAGTGTGACGTTGGTGTTATGACCGAAAAGCATTCCTTAGCACATCCTAATTTGACCGTAGCCGATACATCCTGCAGACTTTTTTCAGTGGCCGCATTGACCCAACGCCGCCTGCTCGTTATTATAGCGCTTCGCCCATGAGTGAATCAGGTCTCCACGCTTACGCTCCACTTCTCTTACACCTCATTATCGCGGTGGCGCTGGCCGGTATTCTTACAACTCTATCCGTTGTCATCGGATGGAGGCGGCCAAACCGCGCAAAACAAATGGCCTATGAGTGCGGCGTGGAGCCCGTCGGCGACGCCCGCGAACCATTTTCTGTGAAGTTTTATCTCGTCGCGATGGTCTTCATCTTGTTCGACGTCGAGGCGATCTTTTTGTACCCTTGGGCCTACATTTACCGCGATATGTTCAAGATATCGCACAGCTTTGGTGTCTACGGCTACGTAGAGATGCTCATCTACATCGCCATCCTGCTGGTCGGTTACATCTATCTGTGGAAAAAAGGCGCGTTCGACTGGCACAAATAGTCGGCGCCACGCGGGGATTCGAGAACCTGTGACGGACAGTGGTGGTCAAACTACTAATCCTGTAGTCGCGAAGCTCCGCTCATGGAGCGCCAACGCGATCGAGGAAGTGATTGAATATCGTGGAGATACGACGATCGTCGTGCCTCGCAAGGTGTTGCGCAGCGTTGCCGAGCAGTGTCGCGACATCGAAGAGCTGAAATTCAATCTGCTCACGGATGCCACCGCTATCGATCGCTATCCTCTTGAACCGCGCTTTGAACTGAACTACCAACTCATTTCGATCCCCCTGAAGCAGAAGCTGCGTATTCGCGTGAAGCTGAGCGGCAACGATCCGGTCGTCGATTCGCTTTTTCCCGTGTGGAAGGGAGCGAATTGGCTCGAGCGCGAGATATTTGACATGTTTGGGATTCAGTTCACCGGGCATCCGGATTTGCGGCGAATTTTGCTTCCCGATGATTGGGAGGGTTATCCGCTGCGCAAGGATTTCCCTGTCGAGGGCTATCGCGATATCCCGGCGATCGCGACCCGCTATACCAGGAGTCGGCCATGAGCGCGATCGGCACACCACCGTTTGGACAAGAAACCGTCGAAACAGCGATCGGCCCGACAAAAACAATGGTCCTCAACATGGGGCCACAGCACCCGTCGACGCACGGCGTGCTTCGTATTTTGCTGGAGCTCGATGGCGAAACAGTCCTGAAGGCGATTCCGGACCTCGGATATCTGCACACCGGAATTGAAAAGTCCTGCGAAGACAAGACTTACTCGCAAGCGATCACGCTGACCGACCGGATGGATTATCTGAATCCGCTCGGAAACAATCTCGCTTACTGCCTCGCAGTCGAAAAGCTCCTGGGGATTGAAGTTCCGAAGCGCGCGCAGTATTTCCGCGTCCTGATGGTGGAGCTGCAACGGATTTCGTCGCACCTGGTTTGGCTGGGCACGCACGCGATCGATATGGGCGCAATGTCGGCGTTTTTGTATTGCTTCCGCGAGCGCGAAGAAATCCTGAAGATTTTCGAGTTCGTCGCCGGGCAGCGCATGATGACGAGCTACATCCGCATTGGTGGACTGGCGCTTGAGCCCCCGACCGGTTGGAAAGAGCGCGTCGAGAAGTTCCTGAAGATGATGCCGGGGCGCGTCGATGAGTACGAGCAACTGCTCACCGGGAATCGCATCTGGATGGGCCGATTGAAGGGCGTCGGTGTGATGTCGGCGGAGGATGCTGTCGCATACAGCATGACCGGTCCAACGTTGCGCGCCGCGGGCCTTGCACATGATATGCGCAAGGCGTTTCCCTACTCGAGCTACGAAGAATTTGAGTTCAACGTCCCGACGCGGACGGAAGCGGATTGCTTCGCGCGGTACTTGGTCCGCGTCGCGGAAATGCGCGAGAGCATGAGGATTATTCGTCAGGCGATCGACAAGTTTCCCGCGGAAGGGCCCTTCCGCACCGAAGCGGCGGGTATCATTCCGCCGGGCCGCGAAAAGATGAAGACGGAGATGGAAGCGCTCATCTATCACTTCAAGATTTTCACCGAGGGTTTTGCGCCGCCGGCGGGTGAAGCGTACGCGTCGATCGAGTCACCGCGCGGAGAGTTGGGCTGCTTTATAGCCAGCGATGGCTCGCAAAAGCCGTTGCGGTGCCACTTCCGTTCGCCATCGTTCATTAATTTGCAGGCGCTGCCGAAGTTAATCGAAGGACAGTTGATTTCGGATGTGATTGCCTGCATCGGCACGATCGATATCGTTTTGGGTGACGTCGATCGATAACAATATTTTGTAGTTCGGCTTAAATGGTTGGTTGGGAAAGAGGATTCCGCAGAGCATGGAACTTTCACCGCAACTTTCGGCGCGGTTTGAGCGGTTGCAAAACCTGTATCCGGTCAAGCGCAGCGCGCTGATCCCGATGATGATGTATGCGCAGGACGAATTCGACTTCATCTCGGACGAGATGATTGCTGAGATCGCCAATCGCCTCGATCTGCGCACGGTGCAGATTGAAGAGACGCTCGAGTACTACTCGATGCTGCACCGCAAGCCGATGGGCAAGCATCACGTGCAGATTTGCACCAACGTGGCGTGCATGCTGCGTGGCGGCGCGGAACTGCTGGAGGCGGCGAAGAAGCGGCTCGAGATCGGGCACAAAGAAACCACAGCCGACGGCGTGTTTTCGCTCGAAGAAGTGGAATGTATCGGCGCCTGCACCGGAGCGCCGGCGTTGCAGGTCAACTACGACTTTTTCGAAAATGTAAGCCCGCAGAAGTTCGACCGGCTGATCGAAGATCTCGACGCCGGCCGTAAGACGACTCCTGAGCCAGTCACTTCTGGCGCGTTGCATCCACGCGATCCGGCCGAAACTCCGGTCATCAGCCGGCGCTTCGGAATCAAAGATTCGCACACCATCGACGTCTTTCTCGCAAACGGCGGCTACCAGGCGCTGGAAAAAGCGCTGAAGCAAATGGAGCCCGCAGCGATCATCGACGAAGTGAAGAAGTCCGGCCTTCGCGGCCGCGGCGGCGCAGGCTTTCCGACCGGCATGAAGTGGTCGTTCGTCCCGAAGGATTCTCCAAAGCCGAAATATTTGATCTGCAATGCCGACGAATCCGAGCCCGGCACTTGCAAAGACCGCCCGCTGATGGAGTTGGATCCGCATCAGCTCATCGAAGGCATGGTCATCGCGGGAAAGGCGATCGGTGCGAAACGCGGCTTTATCTATATCCGCGGCGAGTATCGCTACGTCTTGGATATCGTGCAGACCGCCCTCGATGAAGCGTACCAGCGCGGCTACCTCGGGCAGAACATCCGCGGATCGGGCCACGACTTCGATTTGCTGGTTCACACCGGCGCAGGCGCCTATGAATGCGGCGAAGAATCGGCGCTGATGGAATCTCTGGAAGGCAAGCGCGGCTATCCGCGTAT
>JAFAZL010000745.1 GCA_019239815.1 Acidobacteriota bacterium | reverse complement strand
CGGCGCGATCCACCGCGTCAGTCCCGGTACCGCGATATGCAGCGTGAAAATTGGCGCCCCGACTGCCGGAATCAGAAATCCCAGAAACCGCACAAGCCCCGCCGCGATCGACGACAACGACGACGGTCTTCCCACGATCGAGTGCATCCACCCAAACAAAAAACCCCACAGAGGCCCAAATCCGCGCCGCAAATATGCGTACTCGCCGCCCGCCTCCGGAATCATCGCGCCCAATTCCGCAAACGCCAGCGCGCCGAACAGCGATAGCACTCCGCCTACAACCCACGCCGCAAAAACAATCGAAACGAAGCGCCCTTCGCGCGCCATCTCCGCCGGCTTCAGAAAAATCCCAGTACCGATCATCGTCCCGACAACAATCGCCGCCGACGCCCATGCGCCAAGACCGCGCACCAACTCCACACGCTTTTCTGTCGTCGCCGTCGCCACTCAGCTCACTCCATCGCCATCGCGGCGCCACCAACTATCCGGCTAACCGCGGCACCCACTATAAATGTCACGATCGACCCGATCATCACATACCAGCTGAACGCGACCGTCGTGAACTTGAACACATACAAAATCACTGCGAGCCCAAAAAACATCCCGACCAGCGCACCGGTTGCATTCGCCCGCCGATCAATCGTCCCCAACAGAAACAATCCCAGCAAACTCGCCAGCGGCAACGCCACCACAGTCAATCCCGCCTCCAGCAGCGGCCCCCACTTCACCAGCCCAAATCCCATCAATACCAATCCCCACACTAGCGTCATCGCCCGCGAAATCTTCACGAAACTCGCGGTGTCCGTCGCCCGCCCGCGCAGCCGTGAAAAATCCAGAATGCTCGATGCTGCCAGCGAATTCAGCGATCCGCTCGCATTCGACATCGCCACCGCGATGATCGACGCCAGCAACAATCCCGCCAAGCCGACTGGCATTTCGCGGACCAAATACAGCGGCAAGATGCGATCGACGCGCTCGCCCGGCGCGAGCAGAGGCGTGTGCTGCGCAAACACAAATAACAGAACGCCAATCAGCAAAAACACAGTGAACTGAACGATCACGATCACGCCGCTCGCCACCAGCGCACGACCCGCATCGCGCTGATTCCGCGCCGCCAATAATCGCTGCACGATGGTCTGATCCGTTCCGTGACTCGCCATCGTTAAGAATGCGCCGCCGATCACGCCCGACCAAAACGTATATTTCGTGGCCCAATGAAACGAAAAATCCAATACTTGCAGCTTGTGTCCCGCCGCCGCTGCGACCTGAGTTACCTCACCCCACCCGCCGGGCACGCGGTGCAGCAGCAACCATAGCGTCACGCCGCTCCCCGCCAGGTACAGCAGAAACTGCGCGACATCCGTCCAGATCACCGCCTTCATTCCGCCTTCGAGCGTGTAAATGATCGTGAGCGCGATCACCACCATCACTGCCAATTTTTCCGACGTGCCTAAGACCACGCTCACGACCAACGCAATCGCCGCCACACGCACACCCTCCGCAATCGCACGCGTCACCAGGAACGTAGTCGCCGCCACGGCCCGCGTCTTCGCTCCAAATCTTTTTTCGATCAACGCATACGCCGTGAAAAATTCCCCCCGAAAATATCCCGGCAGCAACAGCACCACGATCAAAATACGCCCGATCAAGTACCCAAACACCAGCTGCAGAAACGTCATGTTCCCGGCATACGAAATCGCCGGCGTCCCAATGATCGTCAGCGTCGACGTCTCCGTCGCCACAATCGAAAACGCCAGCGCCCACCACGGCGCCGTTCGCCCGCCCAAAAAATAGTCTTTCGCGTCCTGCGACCCGCGCCGGAAGTAAACCCCCAGCGCCGTCACCCCCAGCAGGTACGCAATCACAATCCCCAAATCAATCGGATGAATTCGCATCGCGCGAAATTATACGGTCGAATCTCTACAAATCACTGTCGAAATCGCCGGTGCCAATCGCCCCTGTCAAAGTGTTGGTCGCGTTGGTCGCGGCTCAGCCCCTGGACGTCGACCTCATCTCACATTCCTGGCAACCATCTCCGCAAAACTCCGCCAAATCGCATATCCTCATCCCATGCACTATGTTCTGGGTTTTGACGGGGGCGGCACCAAAACCGAATGCGTGCTTCTCGACTCCCATCGCCAACTTCGTGCCACAACCCGTTCCGGTCCCTCGAACCCATTCCGTATCGGTCACGAAGCCGCGACCGCCGCGCTGACCGAAGCCGCACAATCTGCGGCCCGCGAAGCAGGCATTGAAGTTCGTGAAATCGCTGCCCTCTGCGCGGGACTTGCCGGGGTCGGAAGCGCTCAATCGCATGAAGACATGCAGCGCCAAATCGCGAACGCCTTTCCGAATACAAAAATTCGTCTGATCACCGATTTGGAGCTATCGCTCGAAGCCATCCCGCAGCCTGCTGCCATCGTCCTCGTTGCAGGGACCGGCTCCTCCGCTCTCGGACGCGACGCGCAAGGTCGCACTGCGCGCGCCGGCGGGCACGGCCCGCTGCTCAGCGATCAAGG